>NZ_JBMDKF010000035.1:0-52991 GCF_057809575.1 Azospirillum sp. FG154
TGAGTTGCCTAAACCGAAGATGTGTGAATGCCGTAGCCCGCGAAGCGGGGGAGGGAGGGAGCCATGCGTCCGCATGGGGGGAGGGGGCCTTGGCGGGGGCGGCGTCACAACAGCCGCCCCTGTCGGTCGGGAGGCTCGGCCCGTTTGGGCGGCGGGCGCAGTTCCGGCATCGCCTCCGCCACCAGTTCGGCGGCGGCGGCCAGCAGTTCGTCCGTGGCGTCGCCGTCGATCCGCTCGCGCCCGATTTCCAGGATCACCGGCACGGCCAGCGGGGAAATCCGGTCGACATCCTTGCGGGCGATCCGCCCGCGAATCCGCGCCAGAAAATCGGCCAGTCGCCGGATGTCGGTCAGCCCGCCCGCCGCGTCGGCCCGCGTCGCCCGCAGCAGCACATGCCCCGGATCATGCTTGCGCAGCACGTCGTACATCAGGTCGGACGAGACGGTGACTTGCCGCCCGCTTTTTTCCTGGCCGGGATGGCGGCGTTCGATCACCCCGGCGATCAGCGCCACGTTGCGGAAGGTCCGCCGCAGCATCGAGGATTCCTCCATCCAGGCTTCCAGATCGTCGCCCAGCATGTCCTGATCGAACAGCGCGTCGAGATCGTCGGGGGAGCGCAGCGACCACACCGCCAGCACGTAATCGGTGGCGACGAAGCCCAGCGGCCCCAGCCCCAACCGCTCCATCCGCCGGGTCAGCAGCATCCCCAGCGTCTGGTGCGCGTTGCGCCCCTCGAAGGCGTAGGCGACGAGGAAGCGTTTGCCGTTGCGCGGAAACAGCTCCACCAACAGCCCGTCGCGCGCGGGCAGGACCGAGCGCAGGCGCTGAAGCTCCAGCCACTCGCGCACGTCGTCGGGCAGATCCCGCCAGCCCGCCGGATCGGCCAGAATGGCCCGCACCCGCTCGGCCAGATGGGTGGTCAGCGGCAGCCGCCCCCCGGCGTAGGCGGGGATCTTCGGGTCGCCGGTCCCGCCCTTGGCGACCTGCGCCTCCATCTCGCGCACGCCCAGGAATTTCAGCACTTGCCCGGCGAAGAGGAAGGTGTCGCCCGGCGTCAGCCCCTGAATGAAATACTCCTCCACCTCGCCCAGAACAGGGCCGCGATTCAGGCGGACGCGCAGCAGCGGCTCCTGCGTGATGGTCCCGACATTCATCCGGTAGAGCCGGGCGACCGCCGGGCCGCTTGCCGCCATCCGCCCGTCCTCGCCCCGGCGCAAACGCTGGAACCGCTCATACGCGCCCAGCGCGTAGCCGCCGGTCGCCACGAAATCCAGAACATCGTCGAAGTCGTCGCGGCTGAGGTCGGCGTAGGGGGCGGCGGAGACCACCTCCTCATAGAGCGCGTCGGGGTGGAAGGGCGCGGCGCAGGCCATGCCGAGCATGTGTTGGGCCAGCACGTCGAAGCCGCCGGGGCGGGGCGTTTCGCCGTCCAACGCGCCCGCGCGCACGGCGTCCAGCGCGGCGCGGCATTCCAGCACCTCGAAACGGTTGGCGGGGACCAGCAGGGCGCGGCTTGGCTCGTCCAGCCGGTGGTTGGCCCGGCCAATCCGCTGAATGAGGCGGCTCGACCCCTTGGGCGCGCCGATCTGCACCACCAGATCGACCGCCGCCCAATCAATGCCGAGATCAAGGGAGGAGGTGGCGACCACCGCCCGCAGATCCCCCCGCGCCATCGCCGCCTCCACCTTGCGCCGCTGCTCCACCGCCAGCGATCCGTGATGCAGGGCGATGGGCAGGGTGTCGTCGTTGACCTTCCACAGCGCCTGAAAGACCATTTCGGCCTGCGCGCGGGTGTTGACGAACACCAGCGTCGTGCGTTGCTGGCGGATCCGTTGATAGAGTTCGGCCATGGCGTGTTGGGCGGTGTGTCCGGCCCAGGGCAGCCGTTCGCGGCTGTCGAGAATCTCGATGGCGGGGGCGGCGCCGCTGCGGCCCAGCACCAGCCTCACGTCCCCGTCATTCCGCCCGCCGCGCGACAGCCACGCCAGCAGGTGATCGGGGTCGGCCACCGTCGCCGACAGCCCGACCCGCCGCGCCGCCGGAGCCAGCCGCCCCAACCGCGCCAGCGCCAGCGCCAGCAGATCGCCGCGCTTGGTCCCGGCCAGCGCGTGCAACTCATCGACGATGACGCAGCGCAAGGGATGAAACAGCCGGTCGCCGTCGCTGTAGGACAGCAGCAGGGCCAGACTTTCCGGCGTCGTCATCAGGATGTGCGGCGGGTGGGCGCGTTGCCGCCGCCGCTTGGCCTCCGGCGTGTCGCCGGTGCGCGTTTCGGCCCGGATGGGCAGGCGCATTTCGGCGATGGGGCTTTCCAGATTGCGCTGGACGTCCACCGCCAACGCTTTCAGCGGCGAGATGTAGAGCGTGTGCAGCCCGTCGCGCGGCCGCTCCGCCAATTCGATCAGCGAGGGCAGGAACCCCGCCAGCGTCTTGCCGCCGCCGGTGGGCGCGATCAGCAGCGCGCTCGCCCCCTCGTCCGCCGCCGCGACCATGGCGAGCTGGTGGTCATGCGGCGCCCAACCGCGCGAACGGAACCATCCGGCGACGTTGGGCGGGATGAGGGGGGAGGCAACGGAGTCCATCGGGCGGGGACCGGGCGTTTGAGACACCGCGATACGCGGCGGTCCATCAAAGGCCACGCGGTTCCATCCAAACAAGGCGAATGTCGCCGCAACCCGCGCGGCGGACGATCACGCCGCTTTTTTGCCCGCCCCGATCTTCGGCTCTTCGCCCTTCAGCAGGCGGCGGATGTTCGCCTCGTGGCGGATGAAGACCAGGATTGCGATGAACAGGCACAGGCCCGCCACCAGCGGCCCGCCGAACCACCACCCCGTCAGCGGGCTGAGCGCGATGGCGGTCAGCGCCGACAGGGAGGAGATGCGGAACAGCCCGGCTGTCGCCAGCCAGGTCAGGCAGGCCAGCAGGCCGACCGGCCAGCAGACGGCCAGCAGCACGCCGATGGCGGTGGCGACGCCCTTGCCGCCCTTGAAGCCCAGCCACACCGGAAAGCTGTGGCCCAGCATCGCCCCGCCCGCCGCCAGAACCGCCGCCGTCATGGCCATGTCCGGTCCAAGGGCGCGACCGGCCAGATCCAAAGCGACCAGCGCGGCGACCGCGCCCTTGCCGCTGTCCAGCAGCAAGGTGGCGAGCGCCAGCGGTTTGTTGCCGGTGCGCAGGACGTTGGTCGCCCCGATGTTGCCCGATCCGATCTGGCGGATGTCCCCCAGACCGGCCAGACGGGTCAGCACCAGACCGAAGGGGATGGACCCCAGCAGATAGCCCAGCAGGGCGGCGGCGACCAGAATCAGCACGGCGATCAACCCTCCGACCAGACGGCGCGGCCATCGACGATGGTGCGCAGGGGGCGGCCCTGGACCGGGCGCTTGTCGAAGGGCGAGTTCTTCGACTTCGATTTGAAGCGGCTGACGTCGATTCGCCACGGCTGGTCAAGGTCGAAGGCGACCAGATCGGCGGGGCCGCCCTTGACGATGCGGCCCAGCGGCAGGCCCAGAATGTCCGCCGGTTTCACCGTCACGCAGGCCAGCGCCTGGGACAGGGTCAGCGCGCCCTTGTGCACCAGCTCCAGCGTCAGCGGGAACAGGGTTTCCAGACCGCTGATTCCGCAGGCGGCTTGCCCGAAGGGCAGGCGCTTTTGATCCTGGTCCTGCGGGACATGGTCGGACGCGATGGCGTCGATGGTCCCGTCGGCCAGACCGACGACGATTGCGCGGCGGTCCATTTCGCCGCGCAGGGGCGGCGACACCTTGGCAAAGGTGCGGTAATCGCCGACGTCGACCTCGGTCAGGGCGAAATAATGCGGGGCGGTGTCGCAGGTCACGCGCAGGCCGCGTTCCTTGGCCCGGCGGATCAGATCGACCGATTCCCCGGTGGTGACATGGGCGAAATGCAGCCGCCCTCCGGTCAGCTCGACCAGACGCAAATCGCGTTCGATCATGATGATCTCGGCCTCGCGCGGAATGCCGACCAGCCCCAGCCGGGTGGCGATCTCGCCCGAATTCATCATGCCGCCGCCCAGGCTCGGCTCTTCGGGGTGTTGGACGATCAGCTTGTCGAAGGTCTTGGCGTAGCTGAGCGCCCGGCGCATCGTCTTGGCGCTGCCGATGGCCTTGGTCCCGTCGGTGAAGGCGACCGCCCCGGCTTGGGCCAGCAGGCCCATTTCGGTGATCTCGTTCCCCTCCGTCCCGCGCGTGGCGGAGCCGTAGGCGAAGACCTTGACCAGCTTGGCTTCGCGCGCGCGGCGGGCGACGAACTCCAGCCCGGCGACCTCGTCCAGCACCGGGTCCGTGTTGGGCAGCAGGGCCATGGCGGTGATGCCGCCGACGGCGGCGGCGCGCGACGCGCTCTTGATCGTGTCCTTTTCCTCGTCGCCCGGCTCGCCGATCAGGACGCGCATGTCGACCAGACCGGGGGCCAGGCATTGGCCGGTCAGGTCGATGGTCTGGATCCCGTCGGGCACGCCGTCGGCGAACAGGCCGGGGCCGAAATCGGCGATCCTGGCCCCGTCGGTCAGCAGATTGGCGCGCTGGTCGAAGCCGGTCGCCGGGTCGATCACGCGGGCGTTCAGATAGGCGACGCGGCTCATTGGGCGGCTTCCCGGCAATCGGCGTTGCGGCGGTCACGGGTGAGAAGGTCGAGCACGGCCATGCGGACGGCGACGCCCAGTTCGACCTGATCGAGGATCATGGAGCGCTTGAGGTCGTCGGCAACCTCCGAAGCGATCTCCACCCCGCGATTCATCGGGCCGGGGTGCATGATGACCGCGTCGGGCTTGGCGACCGCCAGTTTTTCGTAATCCAGGCCGTAGAAGTAAAAATACTCCCGCGTCGAGGGGACATATTGGCCGCTCATCCGTTCGGTCTGAAGCCGCAGCATCATGACGACGTCGGCGTCCTTCAGCCCGGTCTTCATCGAATGATGGACCTCGACCCCCAGCCGTTCGATCTGCGAGGGCAGCAGGGTCGGCGGCGCGACGCAGCGCACCCGCGCGCCCATGGCGTTCAGCAGATGGATGTTGGAGCGCGCCACCCGGCTGTGCAGGATGTCGCCGCAGATCGCCACGATCAGCCCCTCCAACCGCCCCAGACGGCGGCGGATGGCCAGCGCGTCGAGCAGCGCCTGGGTCGGGTGTTCGTGGTGGCCGTCGCCCGCGTTGATGACCGAACAATTGACCTTGTCGGCCAGCAGCTTCACCGCGCCCGATTCGGCGTGGCGGACCACCAGCGCGTCGAGATGCATGGCGTTGAGCGTCATCGCCGTGTCGATCAGCGTCTCGCCCTTTTTCACCGAACTGCCGTCGGACGACATGTTGATGACGTCGGCGCCCAGCCGCTTTCCGGCCAGCTCGAAGCTGGTGCGGGTGCGGGTGGAGTTCTCGAAGAACAGGTTCACCAGCGTCCGCCCGTCGAGAAGATGGGACTTCTTCACGGGGCGCCGGTTCTGCTCGACATAGCCGTCGGCGAGGTCGAGGATCTGGGTGATCTCGGCGGACCGCAACCCCTCGATGCCGAGAAGGTGGCGGTGCGGGAAGATCGCTTCGGAGATGGGGTTCGCGCTCATGGGCGCGGACTATAGGAGCGGGGCGGGACGCCCGCAAGCGCCCGCAACGGGCCGCGCCGTCGTGGATCGGCTCAGGGCGGATCGGCTCAGGGCGTTTTCCCAGCCTCCTCGAACAGCCAATCGCGGAACGCCTTGACCTTGGGGCGGGTGAAATAATGCGGCGGGGCGGCGACGTAATAGGCCAGACTGCCCGGAAGATGCACGTCGAACAGGCGAACCAGCCGCCCGGCGGCGATGTCGTCGGCCACCAGAACGCCGCGCGCCAGGGCGATGCCGTGGCCGCTCATCGCCGCTTGCAGGGTGAAGGACGAATCGTCGAAGCGCAGGCCGCGTTCGACGTCCACCCCCTCGATCCCCGCCGCCCGGCACCACACCGCCCACGAGATGCTGTAGTCATCGTGCAGCAGGGTGTGGTGGCGCAGATCCTCCGGGCAGGTCAGCGGGTTGGCGTTTTTCAGCAGCGACGGATGGCTCACCGGGAAAATATCCTCGGTCAACAGCCGCTCGACCTGCAAATCTGGCCAATGGCCGCTGCCGAAGCGAATCGCCAAATCAACGTCCTGCCGGGCGAAATCGACGATCTGCACCGTGCTTTGCACGCGGACGTCCATGTCGGGGTAACGCTTTTGAAAGCGCATCAGGCGCGGCACCAGCCATTTCGACGCGAAGCTCGGCATCGCCGAAATGGTCAGCGGCCCGGCGCTGTCGTTGCGGATCAGCCGTTCGGTCGCCTGGGACAGCGTGTCGAGCGCCTCGCGCACCGACGGGACGTAGCTCTGCCCGGCCTCCGTCAGGGCCAGCGCCCGGTTCATTCGGCGAAACAAAGGTAATCCGAGCCATTCCTCCAGCGCCTTGATCTGGTGGCTGACGGCGGCCTGGGTGACGTGCAGCTCGTCGGCGGCTTTTGTGAAAGACAAATGACGGGCGGCGGCGTCAAAGGCGCGAACCGCGTTCAGCGGCGGAAGACGGCGGGACATCGGAAACCAGATGTGGGGGTGATCGGATTAGCTTTCCTAATTCAGTCTATGAGAAAGCGTCGTTTGTCCGCAAGAACCGGGTGGTTCATGGTTGGTCTCACGACAGACAGTCAGCGTGGCGCTGCCGACCGGCCCTTCGGTCCAGCGACCGCCCTTTGATCCGATGGAGACCGACCATGAGCCAGACCAACCACTCCGCTTTCGACACGTCCGGCGTCGCGGCCCCGCAGGCCGTCGCGTCGTCCAGCCACGTCGGCAGCAGGATCGGCGGCTTCGTCGCCGCGCTGTTCGACGGTCTGGCGACATGGACGGAGCGCCGCCGCCAGCGCTGGGCGTTGGAACGGATGCCCGACCACATGCTGGCGGACATCGGCCTGTCGCGCGCCGACGCCGAACAGGAAACCGAAAAGCCCTTCTGGCGCGGTTGAGCGTGATGAACGAGCTTGCGGAACCGCAGGATCTGACCGGGCGCTGCCTGTGCGGCGGCGTGCGGTTCAGGCTGACGGAACGGCCAATGGGGGTGGTGAATTGCCATTGCGGGCAGTGCCGCCGCTTCCATGGCCATGTCGGCGCTTACGTCAGCGTGCCTCGCCCAACGGTGCGGTTCGAGGCGGAGGAAACGTTGCGTTGGTTTCGGTCGTCCGCCAAGGCGCAGCGCGGCTTTTGCGGGACTTGCGGCTCCTCCCTGTTCTGGAGGGGCGACGACAGCCCGTTGCTGGACGTCACGGCGGGCTGTTTGGACGCGCCGACCGGGCTGGCCACGCTGCGGCACATCTTCGTCGCCGACCAGGGTGATTATTACGTCATCGACGACGCGCTGGAGCGTTTCCCCGGAACCGCGTCGGAACCGCCCTGATTGGGACGGATCACTGTTTTTAGCGCCCCACGCCGACCGGGCCGGAGTTCTTCCGGCCCGTTTTTTATGTTCGATCAATGTGTTGGCGGTTGGCTTCCGAAGCTGCGCGATTCGGTCGCAGGTGTTGCGCGCTTGCAGCAAAAAGCTTTTGATTGACCGAAGAGCCTATGGGTGAGAATGATTTGCAGACGCACACGCATTCCCTTGCTCTGAGGTCATTTTCCGATGCGCTCTTTGATCGCTCCGCTCGCCCTGTGCGCCGCTCTGCTGGCTCCGATGACGCCCGCGCTGGCCGATGACGCGCCGATCACCATCGTCATCAAGGATCACAAATTTGATCCCGCCGAGGTGAAAGTCCCGGCCAACAAGCGGGTGACTCTGCTGGTCGACAACCAGGACGCGACGTCGGAAGAGTTCGAGAGCGCCGAGTTGAAGGTCGAAAAGATCGTCGGCGGGCGCAAGCAAATCAAGGTGGCGTTCGGCCCATTGAAGCCCGGCAAATACCCCTTCTTCGGCGAATTCCACGAAGCCACCGCCAAGGGCGTCGTCATCGCCGAATGATTTGAGAGCGCAGAGTCTGATCGCGTTTTCTCGTAAGAACAGCCGCGCTTCGTTGTCTTTGTCGGATTGGAGAACCCCATGCTCGCCAGCCTGATTATCGTCTTCCGCGAGGTTTTGGAGGCCGGTCTCATCATCGGCATCGTCATGGCGGCGACAAAGGGCGTGGTCGGTCGCGGGCGCTGGGTCGCCATCGGCATTGGCGCCGGAATCGTCGGCTCCTGCGTGGTGGCGTGGTTCGCCGACGCGATCAGCGGCCTGTTCGCCGACACCGGGCAGGAGCTG
Organism: Azospirillum sp. FG154; assembly: GCF_057809575.1. Taxonomy (NCBI): domain Bacteria; kingdom Pseudomonadati; phylum Pseudomonadota; class Alphaproteobacteria; order Rhodospirillales; family Azospirillaceae; genus Azospirillum; species Azospirillum sp. FG154. The sequence continues at coordinate 8,254 of NZ_JBMDKF010000035.1, forward strand.
TTCAACGCCTGCGTTCTGCTGGTCGCCGTCGCGATGCTGGCGTGGCACAACGCCTGGATGGCCCAGCATGGGCGGGAGATGGCGCGCGACATGGCGGCGGTGGGCCGCGCTGTGTCGAACGGCGAACAATCGCTCGCCGCGCTGGCCGTGGTGATCGGCGTCGCCGTCCTGCGCGAGGGGGCCGAGGTGGTGCTGTTCCTCACCGGCATTCTGGCGTCGGAAGAGGGCGGTTTGACGACGGTTCTGGCGGGCGGTCTGGGCGGCGTGGCATTGGGCGCGCTGATGTCCGCCCTGATGTACGCCGGTCTGCTGCGCATCCCGACCCGTCATCTGTTCCGGGTGACGACGTGGCTGTTGACCCTGCTGGCGGCGGGCATGGCGGCGACCGCCATGTCCTTCCTGTCGCAAGCGGGCGTTCTGGAAAGCGGCGGGACCATCCTGTGGGACAGCTCCGGGATTTTGCGCGACAAGAGCGTGCTGGGGCAGGCGCTGCACGTCCTGATCGGCTACACCGACCGCCCGACCGAGGCGCAACTGGCGGCCTACGTCGTCACCGTGCTGGTGATTCTGGCGCTGACCCGTCTGGCGGGCGGCGGCGGCAAACCCGCGCTGGCGGATCGCCGCGTCGCCAACCCGGCTGAGTAAGGCCTGGCGGAGCAAGGCCTCAGCGCTCGCGGTCGGTCCATTCCTCGGCGGAATTTTCATCCTCGGCGTCGCGTTCAGCCTGACGGCGCTGGTTGGCCAGCATGTCGAGCGCGCCTTGCAGGATGTAGGCGGCGGCCATCTTGTCCACCACCTCGTCCCGTCTTTTGCGGGTCATGTCGGCCTCGCCGATCATGAAGCGCTCCACCGCCGAGGTGGACAGCCGCTCGTCCCAAAAGGCGATCTGCGCGTCCCAGCCCAGCAGGTCGGCGCGTTCTTCCAAATTCTTGGCGAAGGCGCGCACGGATTCGACGCGCGGCCCCTCGGTGCCGTCCATGTTCAACGGCAAGCCGACGACCAGCCCGCCGACGCTGTAATCGCGAATCGTCTTGGCCAATTCGCGGGCGTCCTGGGTGAATTTTGTCCGCATCAGAACGCCGATGGGCGAGGCGACGATCAATCCAGGATCGGCGACGGCCAACCCGACGGTCTTGGAGCCAACATCCAGCCCAAGCAGACGCTGGCCTCTGCCCAACCGGGCGGTGAGTTCGGGGAGTGTGTGAATCATGCCCCGGACCATAAGATCCCGGACGCCTCCCGGCAAGATCGCACGGGCGCCGCCACACGGTGATCGGACTCTCCCTCTCCCGTTCCGGGAGAGGGAAGGGGCCTGCCGCGAAGCGGTGGGAAGGGTGAGGGGTGATCCAAGGAACCATACAGTTTTGGTCTCTTGGGCAACCCCTCACCCTCCCCACTTTGTGGGTCCCCTCCCTCTCCCGTTCCGGGAGAGGGCAATGATCGCCAAATGCGCCCCCCAATGCGCCCCCCCTGGCCGTCGCCAGCGCGGCGCGCGTTTTGCGCCACGCCGTCATGCGTGAACGGCTGCGGCGGCGCAGCATCGGTTGGGTGACAAGGCCCGCTGTTGGCGTTACGGTGCGCCTTCGCTTTGCCGTGGCCCGCCGTCGGAGTGTTTCGCGGCGGACGGGCCGTTGACCAAGACGGATGCCGACCGTGACCAAGCTCTCGCTCTCCAAGGACAAGATCAACATCCTTCTGTTGGAAGGGGTTCACGACAACGCCATCGACGAGTTGGCGCGGGGCGGTTACGCCTCGGTCGAGCGCCTGCCGCGCGCGCTGGACGAAGAGGAATTGCTGGAGCGCATCGGCTCCGTCCATATTCTCGGCATCCGCTCGCGCACGCATCTGACCGCGCGCGTTCTGGAGGCGGCCAACAAGCTGATGGCCGTCGGCTGCTTCTGCATCGGCACCAACCAGGTCGATCTGAAGGCGGCGCGCCGTTTGGGCATTCCCGTCTTCAACGCCCCCTATTCCAACACCCGGTCGGTGGCCGAGCTGGTGATCGGCGAGATCATCATGCTGATGCGCGGCATCTTCGAGAAGTCGGCGCTGGTCCATGACGGCGGCTGGATGAAGTCGGCCAAGGATTCCTACGAGATTCGCGGCAAGACGCTGGGCATCATCGGCTATGGCCACATCGGCACCCAGGTGTCGATCCTGGCCGAAGCCATGGGCATGCAGGTCCGTTATTACGACGTGGTCCGCAAGCTGGCTCTGGGCAACGCGCGCCCCTGCGAGACGCTGGAGGAACTGCTGTCGGTTTCCGACGTCGTCACCCTGCATGTGCCGGACACCCCGCAGACCCGCAACATGATCGGCGCGGCGGAACTGGCGGCGATGAAGAAGCGCAGCCATCTCATCAACGCCGCGCGCGGGCAGGTCGTGGACATTCCGGCGCTGGCCGCCGCGATGGAATCGGGCCATGTGCTGGGCGCCGCCATCGACGTCTTCCCCAAGGAGCCGGGGGCCGACAACGAGGTGTTTGAAAGCGCGCTGCGCGGCATCAAAACCGCCATCCTCACCCCGCACATCGGCGGCTCGACGGTGGAGGCGCAGGCCAACATCGGCACCGAGGTGGCGCAGAAGCTGATCGAGTATTCGGACAACGGATCCACCGTCGGGGCGGTCAATTTCCCGCAGGTGGCCTTGCCGGTTCAGGCGGGCTGCACGCGCTTCCTGCACGTCCACGAAAACCGTCCGGGCATGCTGCGCAAGGTGAACGAGGTGTTTTCGGGCCGCGATCTGAACATCGCCGCGCAGTTCCTGCAAACCGATCCCGAACTGGGCTATGTCGTCGTCGATGTCGATGGCGAGGTGGACGAGTTGGAGGTCACGAACGATCTGCGCGCCATCGACGGCACGCTGAAGGCGCGCTTCCTGTTTCCGGGCAAGCGTTGATTTTGGCCTGAGGCATTTGCTGAGGGCTTTTGTTGAAAGGGGTCTTGCCGGTGGGCGGCGTCGCGGCGACATTGGTCGCATGATCGCCCATCGGCTCGCCTTGATTGTCGTGTGTCACGTCGCGGCGGCGGGCTTCGCGCCCCCCGCCGGGGCGCAGACCGCCGCCTGCCCGCCGATGGCGCGGGCGACTCTGTCCCTGGACATCGCGCTGGCCCCGATCCAACGCGACGACGGCCTGTCCATCGCGCAACTCGCCCGGCAGCCGGGGCGGGCGCCCGGACCGGCGGGGTCGGCGCGCGGCCATGTGTTGGGGCTGACGCAAGCCCGCTATGGCGAGCAATCCCAGGTCAGCGCCCTGTTCCAACCGATGGGCGACGGCAGTTTTTGCGCCTCGCCCAAAACGCTGACCGTGTCCTTCGGCTTTCAGCAGCGGGTGGTTCACGTCGCCCGCGAATTGCCCCCGGCGAGCTGCATTTTCCGCGAAGTGCTGGAGCATGAGATGAAGCACGTCGCGGTGGACGAGGCGCTGTTGCGCGACTTCGCCCCGCTGGTCCGCCGCCGTCTGGACGACGTGGCGGCGCAGTTGGCGCCGGTGCGCGCGCGCAGCGAAAACCAAGCCATGCAAGCTTTCCGCCGCCGCCTGGATTCGGCGATGCGGGCGACGATGCAGGAGTTTGGTCGGGAGCGCGACCGGCGGCAGGCCCTGGTGGACACCGCCGAAGAGTATGAGCGGGTGTCAAAATCCTGCGGCGGCGAGGTCCGCGACTATCTGCCCAAACCGCCGACGCGGCGGCAGGGCTGACGCGGGACCACGCCTGGCATCAACGATCCTGCGCTCACTCACCCCTGCGGATCTGGCGGGCGTGGCGCATGGCGCAGCGCGCAAAACACCAGGATTGTCAGGAGACCGAGGAGCAAGGCGGCGGCGCCGAGGACTGTTTGGTGGGCGCTGGAAAAGGCGCGCGTCGCTGTCGCGACGATGGCGTCCCCCTCCGCGCCGCCGATGGATTGAGCGGCGGTCATGGCGTCGTTGATCGAGTTCGCCGCTGTCGCTGGAACGGCGCCAAGGACTCCCATCGCGCCGCTGAAATGGGAATGATAGGCGGCCCCCAGCAACACTCCGAAAAAGGTGATTCCAAGCCCAGCGCCGAGTTCATAGCCGGTCGCCTCAAGGGAACCGGCGGCGCCCGCCTTGTCGGTGGGCGCGCTGCTCATGATGGCGACGGACGAGGCCAGAAGACCGCAGCCCAACGCCGTTCCAAGCAGGCCAAGCAAGGCTGCGGCGACGAGGGGGGAGGCGTCGACGCTCACGCGCCCAAGCAGGAAGAAGGACGCCGCCGCCGCGCCCATGCTGGCCGTCGCGACCGCGCGCAGGCCGAAACGTTCGGTGAGCATCCCGGAAAACGGGCTGACGGCGGCGGACGCGGCGGCGAGCGGCAGCAGGAACAGCCCCGCTTCCAGCGGCGTCTTGCCGAAGACATATTGAAGCTCCTGCGCCAGGACCAGCTCAAAGCCCGCCATCGCGCCGGACGCGACGAAGGCCATCAGCAGGCCGACGCTGAAGACGGGCGCGGCGAACAGCGACAGATCCAGCATCGGCGTGGTGGACGCCCGCTGAATCCGGGCGAACCACACGAGCATGGCGACGCCGAGAACCAGCGTCAGCGTCCCAAAGACTCCTTCCCCGGTCGGCATGAAGCCCGACTTGATCGCGTAGGCGGTGGCGATCAAGCCGACGATGAGGATCAACGCCTGTTGGATGTTCCAAGGCCCCAGCGGTTTGGACGGCTGACGCGGCAGGACGAACCAGGCGGTCGGCAGGACCACCAGCATGACCGGCAGGTTGATGAGGAAAACCGACCCCCACCAGAAATGCTCCAGCAGGGCGCCCCCGGCGAGTGGACCCAAAGCCGCGCCGACCGACGCGACGGCGCTCCAGACGCCGAGGCCCAAGGCGCGCTCCCGTTCATCCTCGAAGCTCTGGCGGATCAACGCCAAAATCGAAGGCATAATCATCGACCCGCCGACCGCCATCAGGGCGCGGGCGGCGATGAGAAGCAGAGGCGCGGGCGAGAAGGCGGCCATCACCGAGGCGATGGTGAAGGCGGACAGCCCGATCAGCATCATCGGGCGATGGCCGACTCGGTCGGCCAGCGTGCCCATCGGCACCAGAAGCCCGGCCATCATCAGCGAATAGATGTCGATGATCCAAAGCGCCTCGGTTCCGGACGCGCCAAGCGCGGCGGTCAGCGAGGGGACGGCGATGTGCAGAATCGTCATGTCGATGACGATTGGAATAAAAGCGAGAATGACGGTGGCGAGAACCAGCCATCGGTTCGGCTGCGGATGCACGATACACTCCTTGTGGGGCGTTCACAGGCCCCGACGCAGGGGTTATATATAAATCCGTCCAGATGGATTGAAAAGAGGGGAGTCGAGTGGGAAGACGTCAGTCGATTGATCGCGACAGCGTTCTGGACGCCGCCGAAAGGGTTGTGGCGCGGGACGGGGCGCTGGCCCTCACCCTGGACGCCGTCGCCACAGAGGCGGGCGTCAGCAAAGGCGGCGTGCAATATTGCTACAACACGAAAGACGCGCTGATCGAGGCCATGGTCGATCGGGTCATGAAGAGCTATGACGACAGCGTGAAACGCTATTTGGCGGCCCATTCGGGCGAGCCGTCCGCCCGCGTTCTGGCGCATGTCGAGGCGACGCGCGCCGAGGACGTCGCCAGCGGCGCCCGATCATCGGCGCTGTTGGCGTCGCTGGTCCGCGCGCCCGACTATCAGCGCGAAATCAAAAAGGGGTATCGGGAGATCTTTGACGGCGTTGACGCCAGTTCCAACGCGGCTTCCGGCGCCAACTCCAGCGCCAGGGACCGGGCGCTCATCGCGATGCTGGCCGCCGAGGGCGCGTTTCTGTTGCGCGGCCTGGGCCTGCACGACATCGGCGAACAGGAGTGGGAGCGGGTCTTCGCCGCGATCCGCAAACTCGTCACGGACGCGCCCGCCCCGACCGAATAAAAAGCGCCGACCGAATAAAACGGCGCGCCGGTCCGTCACACCCCCCGCCGCGCGGAAGGTGTGACGGACGGAGCGTCAGGCCGCCGCCTTGTCGGCCATGAAGCCGACGAAGCGGTCGAACAGATAATGGCTGTCTTGCGGGCCGGGCGAGGCTTCCGGGTGGTATTGCACCGAGAAGACCGGCTTGCCGGTCAGGCGGATGCCCTCGTTGCTGCCGTCGAACAGGCTGACATGGGTGACTTCGGCGTCGGCGGGCAGGGTTTCCGGCAGAACGACGAAGCCGTGATTCTGGCTGGTGATCTCCACCCGGCCCGAGGCCAGATCCTTGACCGGATGGTTGGCCCCGCGATGGCCCAACGGCATCTTGGTCGTCTTGGCCCCCAGCGCCAACGACAGCATCTGATGGCCCAGGCAAATGCCGAAGATCGGCAGGCCGGTGGCGATCAGGCTCTGGATGGTCGGCACGGCGTACACGCCGGTGGCGGCGGGGTCGCCGGGGCCGTTGGACAGGAACACGCCGTCGGGCTTGTGGCGCAGCACGTCTTCGGCGGTGGCGGTCGCCGGGACCACCGTCACCTTGCAACCGGCGGCGGCCAGACAGCGCAGGATGTTGCGCTTGGCTCCGTAATCGATGGCGACGACGTGGAATTTCGGATCCGTCTGGGTGGCGTAACCGCCGCCGATGCTCCAGGCGGCCTCGTCCCAGCCATAGGTCTGGCGGCAAGACACGTCCTTGGCCAGATCCATGCCCTCCAGGCCCGGCCAGCCCTTGGCCTTGGCGACCAGCGCGTCGAGATCGAAATGACCGTCCGGCGCGTGGGCGACGACGCCGTTCGGCGCGCCCAGATCGCGGATGCGGCGGGTCAGACGACGGGTGTCCACGCCGCTCAGCCCGATCAGGTTGTGGCTTTTCAGCCAACCGTCGAGATGCTGGGTGGAGCGCCAGTTCGACGGATCGGTGATGTCGGCGCGCAGGATCAGGCCGCGCGCCGCCGGAGTCGTCGTTTCGATGTCTTCGGCGTTCGTGCCGGTGTTGCCAATGTGCGGGAAGGTGAAGGTGATGATCTGCCCGGCGTAGCTGGGGTCGGTCAGGATTTCCTGATAGCCGGTCATCGAGGTGTTGAAGCACACCTCGCCCACCGAATCCCCCACGGCCCCGATGCCTCGGCCACGGAACACGGTGCCGTCAGCCAGAACCAGCACGCCGGTGTGAACGGCCTTGTCGGAGGGGGGAGAGGCGAGAGTCATTCCGTTGGACCTTCCAAAAACCGCGACCGTCGACGAATCGACCAAAAGCTGCTGCGGCGGAACGGCGACGGTCTGGCGTCCCGCCGGGCGCGCGCGCAGACCCGCTCGCACCCCCTCTCCGCCGAAAGGGGCGGTTGACGGGATCGAGTGGGCGGATCAGGGCGGGCCGGACATCGTATAGGACGATTGCCGCCGCGATTTCCAGCAATAGCTTTGCAGAGCGGCGTTGCGGTCGCGCTTTCTCGGGCGTTTCATAGGATCCGCCATGGGGGGGTGGGCCATGGGGGTGGGCCATGCGCCGTCACTCTTATATAAGCATGGCAATCGGCGGCCATTTTCGGAATAGTCGCCCTCCGCCGCTGGCCCTTCGCGCCATCGGCCAGACGATGAGGAACAGGAACATGCTGCGCACGCGGTTGAACGACGCCTTGAAGGAGTCCATGCGCGCCAAGGACGCGCGGGCCGTCTCCACCCTTCGCATGGTCCTGGCGGGCCTGAAGGACCGGGATATCGCCGCCCGCCCGCGCGGCGTGACCGACGGCGTCGACGACGGCGAGATCATGTCCATGCTGCAAGGCTTGATTAAGCAGCGCAACGAATCGGCGACGATGTACGATCAGGGCGGCCGCCCGGAACTCGCCCAGCAGGAGCGCGAGGAGATCGCCGTCATCGAACGCTTCCTGCCCAAGCAAATGACGGAGGAGGAGGTCCAGGCCGCCATCGCCGCCATTGTCAGCGAACTGGGCGCGTCCTCGATCAAGGACATGGGCAAGGTGATGGCCGAGCTGAAGAGCCGCCACGCCGGCGAGATGGACTTCGCCAAGGCTGGCCCCTTGGTCAAGCAACGCCTGTCGGCGGGCTAAACCGCGCTTGTCCCGAGTCGCGCGACTCGGGACAGATGGAGTCGGATCGACGCGGTCGTTGGCGCGGCGCGCGGCGATCCGCTATAGCCTGCCGCCCCGCGTGACCCGGTGATGTGAGCCATGGCCTTTCCGCCCCAATTCCTGGAAGAGCTGCGCACCCGACTGGCTCTGTCGGACGTGGTGTCCAAACGGTTGCGCCTGATTCGCGCCGGGCGCGAGTTCAAGGCGCCCTGTCCCTTCCACAACGAAAAATCCCCGTCCTTCTACGTCAATGACCAGAAGGGATTCTTTCATTGTCTGGCGGCGGAAACCCGAGTCATCCTGCGCGACGGCGCGCGGGACATCGCGGAGCTTGCTGGAACGACGCAGACGGTGCTGACGCGTGGCGGCGTCTGGGTTCCGGCGGACTTCCGATCGTATGGCGTCCAAAAGCTGCTCCGGATCACCTTGTCGCGCAACGGCCAATCCAAAACGCTGTTCGCGACCGGCGGCCACCGCTGGTTCGTGCGCGGCGTCGCCCGCGACGTGCTGACCAGCGAGTTGCGTCCGGGGCATCGGTTGGAGTCGGTCCTTCCCGAAGCTGAGGAATCCGACAAGTCGTTCGACCGTCTGCGTTGGGCGGTGGTTTCGGTCGAGGAAACCGAGCGCGAGGAAGAGGTTTATTGCGCCAGCGTGCCCGGCGAGCACGCGTTCGCCTTGGAAGACAACATTCTGACGGGAAATTGCTTCGGTTGCGGCGCCCATGGCGACGTCATCGGTTTCGTCATGCGCCACGACAACCTCGCCTTTCCCGAGGCGGTGGAGCATCTGGCGGGCGAGGCCGGGTTGCCGGTGCCGCGCCCGACCGAGGAGGACCGCCACCATTATGAGCGCCGCAAAACCCTGCATGATCTGGTGGAGCAGGCGGCGCGCTGGTTCGAGCAACAACTTCACGCCCCCGCCGGGCGGACCGGGTTGGATTATCTTCTGCGGCGCGGGCTGGACACGGACAGCATGGCGCGCTTCCGGTTGGGCTACGCGCCCGGCGATTCCGGGGCGCTGCGCCAGCATCTGCTGAAGCTGAAGTTCGACGAAGAGGACATGGTGTCGGCGGGGCTGCTGAAACGGCCCGAGGATGGCCGCACGCCCTACAGCTTCTTCCGCAACCGGGTGATGTTCCCCGTCACCGACCGGCGCGGGCAGGTCGTCGCCTTTGGCGGGCGAATTTTGGAGGGCGACGGGCCGAAATACGTCAACACGCCTGACACCCCGCTGTTTCACAAGGGAACATTGCTCTACGGCCTGTCGCGCGCGCGCCAAGCGGCGGCGGACGGCAAGCCGGTGATCGTCGCCGAAGGCTATATGGACGTCATCGCCCTGGTCCGCGCCGGGTTCGAGGGCGCGGTCGCCCCGCTGGGCACGGCGCTGACCGAAACCCAGGTGCAAGAGCTGTGGAAGCTGATCCCGGCGTCGGAGAAAGTGCCCTTCCTGTGTTTTGACGGCGACAACGCCGGGCGGCGGGCGGCGTGGCGGGCGGTGGAGCGCATTTTGCCCCATCTGGCCCCCGGCCAATCGGCCCGCGTCATGTTCATGCCCGAAGGCGAGGACCCGGACAGCCTGATCCGCGCCCAGGGGGCGAAGGCGATGACGGCCCTGCTGGAACAGGCGATTCCGCTGTCCGAAGCGGTTTGGCGGATGGAAAGCGAAGGCAAGCCGACCGACACGCCCGAATCAAAGGCGGCGGTCAAGGCGGCGCTGGAATCCCGCGTCGGAACCATCGCCGACCGCGACGTCCAGGCCTTTTACCGCGCGGAAATGCGCCGCCGGGTGGACGAGGCGTTCGCCCCGCCCGCGCGTGAACGCTTCAGCCGTGGCCCCTGGCAACCAGGTCGCCGACCGGGCGAACCGCCGCGCCGCCATGTCGCTGGAACGCCGGGCCGTTTGACCGCCAAGCCAGCGGGAGAGGGGCGCGGTCGTGTGTCCCGTCTGGCGTCGGTGCGCGAGCGGATTTTGTTGGCGACCATCATCAACCACCCCAAGTTGTTCGGCGAGTTGGGCGAGTCTTTGGGGCTGTTGCCGTTGGGCGACCCTGATCTCGAAAAATTGCGTTGGGCGGTCATAGAATGTCTGTCGGATGACCGGAACCGCGACTCGGGACTTGACGCCGCCGCCCTTTGTCGCCACTTGTCATCCGCTGGCCATGAAACGATGGTCAGCGCTTTGCTAGGCGAATCGACCTATGTCCACGCTGGCTTCGCCCGCCCGGAAGCCTCAACCGAGGATGCCCGGAAAGGCTGGTGGCCGACATGGCAGCATCTGCTTCATCAGCGGCTGCTCGATGATCTTAGGGAAGCCAAGGCGGCTTTGACCCGTGACAACAGCGAGGCCAACCTCGCGCGGGTCGTGGCGCTTCAACAGGAGCTTATGGCGTCCGCTCGGGGAATGACGGATGGCGAGGACTCCGACGATGCGTGATCGCGCAAGCGGTTGTTGATCGGGTTGATGGGCCGCACGCCATGTCAGGTTCGAGGGCGGGTACAGAGCTGAGGGGTGGGGGCGGACGGTGCGGGAAACCGCAGCCGAGCGTCCCTTTCGTCTTTTTTTCAATGGGGTAATGCGGGGGCACCGATCGCATGGCCACGAAAGCTGCGAACAGCGTGGAAGTTTCCGAAACGCGGGAGGAATCCGGCGACGGTCCTCTGATGGATGGCATGGGTCTTGCCGTCAAGAAGATGATCGCGCGCGGCAAAGAGCGCGGGTATGTCACCTATGACGAGCTGAACGCAGCTCTGCCGCAGGATTCGTCATCCTCCGAGCAGATCGAAGACACGATGGCGATGCTGTCCGAAATGGGCATCAACATCGTCGAATCGGAAGAGCAGGATTCGGAAAACAACGCCGAGGCGGCGAGCGACGGCGAAGGTCGTTCTTCGGGCAACCTCGACGACGACGACATCGGTCGCACCGACGACCCCGTGCGCATGTATCTGCGTGAGATGGGGTCGGTCGAACTGCTGTCGCGCGAGGGCGAAATCGCCATCGCCAAGCGCATCGAAGCCGGGCGCGAGATGATGATTGGGGCGATTTGCGAATCGCCGCTGACCATTCGCGCGATCCTTGAGTGGCACGACGCCCTCATGGAAGGGAAGATGCTGTTGCGCGACATCATCGATCTCGACGCCACCTATGGCGGCGGTCCTGATGGCGAGGAAATTCCCGAAGCGCTGACCGAGGCGGTGGAAGGGGCCGCCCCCCCGCCCGCTGAGGACGGTGAAGAACCGCCGCCGCCGCGCCCAGAAGGCGAAGGCGAGGAAGGCGAGGAAGGCGAGGAGGGTGACAACAGCCTGTCCCTGTCCGCCATGGAAGCCGCGCTGAAGCCGCAGGTCATCGAGACCTTCGAGAGCATCAAGGCGACCTACGACAAGCTGCACAAGATCCACGAATCGCGCATCGCCTCGATGCAGCGCGGCGAGGACATCACCAAGCAGACGGATAAGAAGTACGAGAAGCTGAAGCTCGAAATGGTCGAGCTGATGAACACCGTGCGTCTGAACAACCAGCGCATTGAGCAGTTGGTCGAGCAGCTCTACATCCTGAACCGCAAGTTGACCAGCTTTGAAGGCCGTTTGCTGCGTATGGCGACGGATTGCCGGGTCAAGCGCGAGGATTTTCTGAATCAGTATTTCGGCCATGAGCTGGATCCGGGTTGGCAGGATCGCATTCGGGGCCTGAACCCCAAGACCTGGGGCAAGTTCGCCGAAAAATACGATTCAGAAATCCGCAAGGTGCGCGAAGGCATTTCCGGCGTCGCCGAGGAAGGCCGCCTGCCGATCAGCGAGTTCCGCCGCATTGTCTCGACGGTTCAGAAAGGCGAGAAGGAAGCCAGCCGCGCCAAGAAGGAAATGGTCGAGGCGAACCTGCGTCTCGTGATTTCCATCGCGAAGAAATACACGAACCGTGGCCTGCAATTCCTGGATCTCATCCAGGAGGGCAACATCGGCCTGATGAAGGCGGTGGACAAGTTCGAGTACCGGCGCGGTTACAAATTCTCGACCTACGCCACCTGGTGGATTCGTCAGGCGATCACCCGCTCCATCGCCGATCAGGCGCGGACGATCCGCATCCCGGTCCATATGATCGAGACGATCAACAAGCTGGTCCGCACCAGCCGCCAGATGCTGCACGAGATCGGTCGCGAGCCAACCCCGGAAGAGCTGGCGGAACGTCTGATGATGCCGCTGGAAAAGGTCCGCAAGGTCCTGAAGATCGCCAAGGAGCCGATCTCGCTCGAAACGCCGATTGGCGACGAAGAGGATTCGCATCTGGGCGATTTCATCGAGGACAAAAACGCGGTCCTGCCGCTCGACGCCGCCATCCAGGCGAATCTGCGCGAGACGACCACCCGCGTTCTGGCCTCGCTCACCCCGCGTGAGGAGCGGGTCTTGCGGATGCGGTTCGGCATCGGCATGAACACGGACCACACGCTGGAAGAGGTCGGCCAGCAGTTCAACGTGACCCGCGAGCGCATCCGTCAGATCGAAGCGAAGGCGCTGCGCAAGCTGAAGCACCCGTCGCGGTCGCGCAAACTGCGCAGCTTCCTCGACACCTGAGCGCAGTATCTTTTTGACGAGAGGCCCCCCTTGGTCAGCCAAGGGGGGCTGTTCGCTGGATCGGTCCAGAGGCGCGGCGCGTTGTTGCTCTGGCTGCGCGACAGATCTGACTGGACTTTAAACAAATTACGTTCGCAACGTGGAAATTTTTCTTAAGCCGTAGGCTCGCGAACTCATTCTGAATGTTGTCTCGTAGAGCGACTTCACTTTTGGATGATGTGATCTCCAACACGGCAGCGGCGATTTTCTGATCTTCAGCCTATCCGCAACCGGTGCGGTCTCTTGGCCTTTTGTCGCAACCGTCAGCCTTTCGGGTGATGCGCCGATGGCTTGTTTCTTCACCAGCCTCAGTCACGAATCTCCTGAAAAACTGGTAGGCCTGGCCGGATTTGAACCGACGACAACACCGTTATGAGCGGCGCGTTCTAACCACTGAACTACAGGCCCATCCAGGGGTCGAGAATGTGTATCGAAACTGCCGATTGTGCAAGAGTTTGATGAGAGGAGGACGCCGTTCCGTTGCACGCTTCAGATTCAGCGGGCTGGCGGAATGCATCTCAGCGCCAATCTCGGATGGAGGCCGTCTCTCCCGGCGGCGTTGTCGTTCCAACGATGCGCCTTGAAGAAACGCGGACAGTGGTCGTCATGGGTGATTCCTCTTGGGGCGGCAAGGGGGAGTTCCCGATGACCGCACAGGATGGGCCGCCATCTTTGCGTCAGGTCGATTTGATGAAGTTCTGAAGCTCAGCCTTCAAGGTGTCCGACAGGTTGGACACGGCGCTGGCGATGTCATGCACCGACCTTGCGGCCCGGTCGGTGTTCTGCGTGGCGTCGCTGACGCCGATGATGCTGCGCGAAACCTCTTGCGTCGCCGCCTCCTGGAACTCCATCGACGCGGTGACGCTCTGGGCGATGTCCTGGACGTTGCGGATCGCCGCCCCGATGCGGTCAAAGGCGGTGATGGTGCCGTTCGCCGCCTGTTGAATCTCTTTCACCCGCGTGGCGATGTCGTCGGTCGCCTTCGCGGTTTGATTGGCCAAGCTCTTCACCTCGCTGGCGACCACGGCGAATCCCTTTCCGGCTTCTCCGGCGCGGGCGGCTTCAATCGTGGCGTTCAGCGCCAAAAGATTGGTTTGCCCCGCGATCGACGCGATGATTTGGACAATCTGACCAATGGCTTGTGCGCTTTGTGACAGAGTCAAAACCAACTGATCAGACTCCTCGGCTTCCTTCACCGCGTTGATCGCCATGGCGGAGACGTTGGCCATCTGCTGGGTGATCTCGCTGACCGACGCGCGGATCTCCTCAATCGCGGACGACGCGCCGGTGGCCTGCTCGCTGGCGACGCCCCCGGCGCTGACCAACTCCTCGGCGGCGGTGGTCATCCGTTCGGCGGCGCCCGCCATGGTGGCGACAATTTCCGTGACGTTCTCGGCCATACGGTGGCTGGCCGTCACCACCGACCAGGACAGCATCGCGGCCTGATAGCGCCCATGATCGTCATGAATCGCCGAAACCCGGAGTTTCAGAACCTCCGGCCCCAACCGGATGGTGGCGTTGCAGGGCAGTTGACTGGGATCAGAGAGCACACGCCGCTGGTGGTGCGGATTTTTGTGAAAAATATCAATGGATTGACCAACCATCCTGTCGAGCGTCACCGGCAGGTGCCGCTCCAGCGGTTTCAACGTCTTCCGGCTGGTTTCGTTGATGTAGGTGATGCGGAAGTCGTCGTTCGGGTCGCAGACCATAACGGCGGTCGGCATCTCGTCCAGCATGCGCAGCAGGCGGGCGTTGCGTTCGTTGGCCTGCACAGCGTCGGTGACGACGTTCCACATCAGCATCGCCGCCACGTAGCGCCCCTTCTCATAGACCGCCGTGACGTGCAGATCGATCACCTCGTCGCCCAGATGGATGCGGGTGTTGAGTGGCAGATTGGCCGGATCGGCGAGCAAACGCCGTTGATGCTCGGGATTGCGGTGGAAGACGTCAATGCTGGATCCCACCACGTCGTCGGCGGACAGCTTCAGCAGATGACCGATGGAGCGCAGCATCTCCATGGATTTGGGGTTGGCGTGGATGATGTCGAAGCTTTTGACGTCGCACAGCATGATCGCGGTCGGCGCATGATCGATCAGGGCGTAGGCCCCAGGGCCAAACAGATCGGGAGACTGGGACATCCGGGAAAAGGCTGCGAACATGTCGATTGTCTCCTTCACGCCACAGAACGTGGTTTGACGGAACGCAAAGCAAACGGCGTACCAGCCGGATTCACCACGTCGCGCCGCGCGCGCTCTTGCCAGTGGGACGCGAAACCTCAACTATGGGCGCGGATTTTGATTAAGAGGGCATCGATGCGCTTCACCGGAACCGACAGCTACGTCGCCACCGAAGATCTGATGGTGGCGGTCAACGCGGCGATCACGCTGGAACGTCCGTTGTTGGTGAAGGGCGAACCCGGCACCGGCAAGACGGTGCTGGCGGTGGAGATCGCCCGCGCGTTGAACAAGCCGTTGCTGTCCTGGCACGTCAAATCCACCACCAAGGCGCAGCAGGGCCTGTACGAGTATGACGCGGTCAGTCGGTTGCGCGACAGCCAGCTTGGCGAGGCCAAGGTTCACGACATCGGCAACTACATCGTGCGCGGCAAGCTGTGGGAGGCGTTCGACGCGCCGACGCCGCCGGTGCTGCTGATCGACGAAATCGACAAGGCCGACATCGAGTTTCCCAACGATCTTCTGCTCGAACTCGACCGCATGGAGTTCCACGTCTACGAGACCCGCCAGACCATCAAGGCGGCCAAGCGGCCCATCGTCATCATCACCTCGAACAATGAAAAAGAATTGCCGGACGCCTTCCTGCGCCGCTGCTTCTTCCATTACATCCGCTTTCCCGACCGGGCGACGATGGAGCAGATCGTCGAGGTGCATTATCCCGGCCTGAAGGCCGACTTGCTGCGCGAAGCGCTGAACCTGTTTTACGATCTGCGCGACGTGCCAGGGCTGAAGAAGAAGCCCTCGACGTCGGAATTGCTCGACTGGATCAAGCTGCTGATGGTCGAGGACATTGACCCGGAAACCTTGCGGGTGAAGGACGCGCGCAAGCTGATTCCGCCGCTGTGTGGGGCGCTGCTGAAGAACGAACAGGACGTTCACACCCTGGAACGCTTGGCTTTTCTGGCCAAACGCGAGGGGCGTTGAGCCTTGTCGATCGTCGCGCCGACAGAAAATTGATTGCGGCGGCGGATGATGGGTTGACGGACCGCCGCCGCAACGGGTAAGCAAGAGCCATGACTTACGCCCACACCATGCGAATGCGAATTACCGGCCCGGCGCTCTGACAGCGTCGGTTGTTTGCCGTCTTCGTGTTTGATGATTGTGTGGAGTGTGTGGCGTGATGCTGCACGATGTGGTCGCTGGAACCCTCAATCCAGTCTCTTCTCTTTCTGCTGTTTGTCGTCCGATTTCGGTTCCGCCTTGCGGGGCTGAGCTTGGCGAGCGAATGCGTGGCTTGGCGCGAATTATTCCCCCGGTTCGCTGAGGCGATCCGGGTCACGCCCGACACCCCCACGTCATTCCGCTCCCAAGGATTTTTCCGATGCACACCGCGCATCTCGATGCCGCGCGCACGCTGTCCGTCTGCGCCTCCTCCGAAGATTGTCTGCCCGCCTGGCTGCCGTTGAGCGCCGTCACCAACGCGGCGGAGCGTTTGCATGGCCACATCGTCCGCACGCCGCTGCTGCACGCCCCGGCGCTGGGCCGGGATCTGTGGCTGAAGGCGGAAACCTTCCAAGCGACCGGGGCCTTCAAAGAGCGCGGGGCGCTGAACCGTCTGTTGCGCCTGACGGCGTTGGAGCGGGCGGGCGGCGTCGTCGCCATGTCGGCGGGCAACCACGCGCAGGGGGTGGCTCTGCACGCCCGGCGGTTGGGGGTGAAGGCCACCATCGTCATGCCGGTGACGGCCCCGCGCTGCAAGGTGGACCGCACGGCGGAACTGGGGGCCGAAGTGGTGTTGCACGGCGCGACGGTGGGGGAGGCCAAGGGCAAGGCGCTGGAGTTGGCGGCGGAACGGCGCCTGACCTTCGTTCATCCCTACGACGATCCCGACGTCATCGCCGGGCAAGGCACCGTTGGTCTTGAGGTGTTGGCGGATCGGCCGGATGTGGAAACGCTGGTGGTTCCCGTCGGCGGCGGCGGGCTGCTGGCCGGGATCGCGGCGGCGGTGAAGGCGATCAAGCCGTCGGCGCGGGTGATCGGCGTGCGGTTGGGCGAGCGCGGCGGCCTGACCTTGGCCGACGGCATCAACGTCCACGCTCTTGGCAAACTGCCGCAAGAGGTGGTGGCGACGCTGGTCGACGACCTGGTCGAGGTGACGGAAGGCGAGATCGCCGCCGCGATGCGCGCCCTGCACGGCTCCTTCGGCATGGTGGCGGAGGGGGCTGGCGCGGCGGCGGTGGCGGCGCTGCTGACCGGACGGCTGGGCCGCACGGGGCGGACGGTCGCCGTGCTGTCGGGCCGCAACGTCGATGGCGACACGCTGGCGCGGACGCTGGCGGCGGCGTGATCGGAGCGGGTGGGCGAGGCGAGGGCGGGTTACTCCCGCCCCAGCACCCGATCCACCACAGCGTCGGCCCATTCGCGGGAGCGGAAACTGGCTTTGGCCTCCACTGGGTCATAGACGCGCTCGACCCACTCCCAAAAGGGGGTTGGGCGCTTGTCGTTGTAAGCGGCGTAGAGGTCAAAGAAATAGTCGAGGATGCCGGTCTTGGCCTGCTTGAAATGGCCGTATTTCCACGACAATTGCTTGGTGGCGTCGGGCAGGGCTTGTTGCTCATGGATGAACATGAACAGAGCCGCCATGAATCCAGCGCGATCCGCGCCTGATTTGCAATGCATCAACGCTGGATATTGCATGGTTGCGAACAGGTCGCGCGCTTTCAGCAGCGTTTCCTTTTTCGGCATGTCGCGGGAGTTGACGGGGAAATCGACCAGTTCAACCCCATGCGCCCGACAGGCTTCCGCCTCCAAGATGTAGGATGCGCAGTCGCGCCCGCCGCGCAGGTTCAAGATGGTCCGCACGCCGTTGCGCGCCGCCGCCGCGATGTGCGAGGGCGAGGGCTGGCTCGCCCGGAACATGTTGGGGGAGATGCGGTGGGTGTTGGAATAGATCAGCCGGAAACAGGCGTGGTCGATGAACACGCTTTCAAAATGGCCAAGCGCCCGCTGCCACGGCGTCGCCATGCGGCCACGCCCCTGCTTGATGCCATCCGCAAGCGCCGTGGTGATGCGGCGCAGGAACCATTTCTTGTTGGCCAACGGAAACCCTTCCAACTGCATACGCGCGCCAACATAGGGGCGGAACGGGCCACGTCAAGCGGTCAGGCCAGCGCCCTTGCCTTGCAAACGCTGATAGATCCCATAGCGGGCGGCCAGCGCCAGCACGATTTCCATATAGAGGTTGATGAGGCCGTTGGCGTAAAAGGCCGGGCAGCCGGTGTAATGGCGCTCCCCGACCATCGCCGTCGGCTCGATGAGGGCGGCGTTCAGCAGGATGACGTCCTGCTCCTCGTCATAGACGAAGGCCAATTGGTCGGCGCGCAGCGGGTGAATCGCCTGATGGTCGTCGGCCTCGATCCTGCCTGCGGCCATGAATTGGCAGAGCATGCCCAGGCTGCCCATCGACAAGGGCAGGATCTGTTTCAGGCTGCGGCGGGCGAGATCGTCATAGGCGGCGGCGTCCAGATCGGGCCGCAGCAGAGGGGCCGATTCGACCAGATTCCAACAGACATGCAACGCGGTGTGGCTGCCGGTTTTGGTGATCGACATCATGTCGTAGCCCGATGGCGAATGCAGAACCGAGTTTTGCAGCGCCTGCGACAGCACGAAACAGGCGGCGGCCAGTTCGGTGATCGTCCCTTCGGTGCGGCAACGATCCTCCTCGACCATCACCTTGATCGTCCATTCGGTGATGATGGCGTCCAGCAGATGACAGATGGCGTCGCGCAGAAAGCCGACCATGCGGTCGGGATCGGCGGCGTCCAACCCGGCGGGATCGGCGACGTCCAGCCCATGCGGCGAATCCGGCGGGTTGGCGAGGATGATGTGTCCATCCTCTCCCAGCGGCAGCCGATTCGTGATGTGCGCGCGCAGATCGCCGTAGAGCAGGGCCAGCAGCGTGTTGATGACGACCTTCTCGTAATCCTCCTTGCGGGTGTCGCCATGGATCGGGCATTGCCCGCCAAGCTGTTGCAACTCCTGGTCGAACAGATAGTTCGGATCTTCGGCGATGCGGTGAAGGATCGGCGCCAGATTGACGCGGGTCATGCCCGCCGCCTCGTGGGCGGCCAGATAATTCAGGGCGAAATCATTGGCGCGCGCCATGGATCTCAAGCCTCCTGCAAGCGTTGGTACGCGTTGTAATCCATCGCCAAACCGCCGACGATGTCGAGATACAGCTTGATGAGGCCGGTGGTGTAGAAGGCCGGGCAGCCGGTGTAATAGCGCTCGCCGGGTTTGGCGAAGCTCGTGATCGGATCGACGTTCAGGCGGATCAGCCCGGACTCGTCCAGAACGAAGGCGGTCTGTTCCTTGGGCAGCCGGTGAACGGCCAAGCCGTCCTGCGGCTCGATCCCGCTTTTTTCCATGTAATGAACCAGCATGCCCAGGCTGGCCATCGACAGCGGCACGATCTGTTTCAAGCTGCGGCGAATGAGATCGTCGTAAAACGCGTTGTCCTTGCCGGGAACCAGCAGCGGCGCGGCTTCGACCAGCGCCCAACAAATGTGAATGGCCGTGTGGCTGCCGGTCTTGGTGATCGACAGCATGTCGTACCCGGCGCGCTGGTAGAGCGGCGAATTGTCCAGCGTCAGCCGCAAGATGAAGGTCGCCGCCGCGTCGATGGAGATTTCGCCCGAGCCGAGCGCGCGGTAATGCTCCTCCTCCAGCAGCAGATCTTTGACCCAGCCGGTGATGAGCGCGTCGAGCAGATGGCAAGTGGCGTCGCGCAGCACCGAACAGAACACGTCGGGCGGGGCCGCCGCCATGGCGTCGCGATGCGCCGGGTTCAGACCGTGGGGCGACAACGGCGGAATCGGCAGCATCAGCATGCCCGCCTCGTCAAACGGCATCTTCACCGCGATGTGGTCGCGCAGCCGGTTGAACAGAAAGGCCAGCAGGGTGTTGACGACGATCTTGTCGGCGTCGTCCTTGGGCAGACCGGGCGCCGCTTCCCCCTCGGCGGATTCTCCTTCGGAGGAGGCGGCGCTGTGGAAGGGGCATTGCCCGGCCCCACGCTTCAACTCCTCGCCAAACAGGTAAGAGGGGTCAGACTGGATGCGTTGCAGGACATGGGCGACGGAAACCCGAGACAGTCCGACCTCGCCATGGGCGGCGTTGAAGGTCTGGGCGAAGTCGTTGGAGCGGGACTGCGGGGTTTTGGACATGGAGCGTCTTCGTCGCAGGAAAAGGGGCAGCCCTTGCACCCTAAAGTGAAAGAGCCGCCCCTTGCAACGCGGCGACGGTGGACGGGTCGATTATGACGCGCCTTGCGATTATTTCGCCACGACGCGGCCCTCGATCCCGACCGAAACGGTCTTCAAGGCTTCGACATGGTTCATCACGATGGTGGCGAGCAGCACCGCGCCGGAGGCGTCGATCAGAACCTTGGAACGGGGGAAGGCATCGTAGCCGTCGCCGCCCTTCAGCATGTAATCGTTGGTGGCGACGCGGTAGGTCGCCACGGGATCCAGCGGCTTGCCGCCCACCGTCACCGCGATCACCCGTTTTCCGGCGGCGGCCTTGGGATCGTAGGTCATGGTCAGGCCCGACACCTGCGGGAAGCGCCCGGCCTTGTCCTCCACCTTGCTGACGCCATGCTCCAGCGAGGCCAGCAGATCGGCGCCGCTCATCTCCACCAACACCCCGACATTGCCGAAGGGCAGTTCGGCGAAGATGTCCTTGCGGGTCAGGGCGGTTCCCGCCGGGCGCAGGGCGTCGGCGCGGATGCCGCCGCCGTTGGTGATGGCGACGTCGGCCTTCAACGCGCCGCGCAGGGCGTCGGCGATCAGGTTGCCCATCGTCGCCTCGCGCGTGCGGACGCTGTCCTTTCGGCTGTCGAGATCGACGCTGGTCGTGCCGATCACGGCGGCCAGATCGCTGTCCAGCTTCTGCGTGTAGCCGCCAACCACCCGTTCGACTTCCGCGTCCGGGGCGACGCCAGCGGTGGAGACGAAGCGCCATTCGGTCGGCAGGGTGGTGGTGGCCGGTCCCTTGTCCGTCGTCTTGGTGGAGACCAGAAGCTTGACGACGCCCAGATATTGCGCGTCGTGGCCAGCCTTCAAAATCAGGGTCGAACCTTCGTAAAAGCTGATCGGATCATGGTCGTGACCGCCGAGGATAAGATCAATGCCCTTGACCTTACTGGCCAGTTCGCGGTCTTCCTCGATGGTCAGATGGGTCAGGGCGACGATCACCGACGCGCCGTCGGCCTTCAACGCCTTGATCGCCGCCGTGGCGCTGGCCTGCACCGGGGCGAAGGACAGGCTGGGGCCGCCGCTCGACAGCCGGGCGCTTTCCGGGGTTATCAGGCCGAGAAAGCCGATTTTGACGTCGCCGACGCTCTTGGTCCAATGCGGGACGGTGGTGGCGAAGGTCGAGCCGTCGGCTGATTTGACGTTGGTGCCGATCCAGGGGAAGGCGGCTTCGGCCATCCGCTTTTTCAACGGCTCCACGCCGAAATCAAATTCATGATTGCCGAAGGTGACGGCGTCCACCTTGACGGCGTTGAACAGCGCGATCATCTGCTCGCCCTGCGTCGTTCCCGACAGCAGGGACGGCGACAGGAAATCGCCGCCAACCGTGGTGATCGCCTGCCCGTCGCGCTGGCGCTCCTGCCGCAGCAGGGTCATCAGGGGGCCGAAGCCGCCCTGGCCCTTCACCGGCGCGATCTCGTACACGTCGTTGACGTGCAGAAAGGTCAGGCTGCCGTTCTGCGCCCAGGCGTCGCCGGTCAAAGCCAGCGAACCAAGACCAAGCGAACCGGCGAACACCGACGCGGCGAGCAGCGTGCGAAGGGGGGCGAACATGCGGGTCAAACCTCTGTGTGCGGCGAACGTCGGCGCAGTCTAAACCAGATCATCGACGCCGCGCATAGCGGCTTTGCGCGGCCACGGCCCGGCTTGAACTCCGCGTCGGCTCCTATCACAACAAGGGAACGGTTCATCGAAGCTCGCGAGCGTGGTCCATCATGCGCATCCTGGTCCTGCAAAACAGCCAAACCGCCCCCATCGGCATCGTTGGCGAGGCGCTGGTCGACAATGGCGCCAGTCTGGTGACGGTCGCCGCGAACGAGGGGGAGGCCATCCCCGACCGCGACGGATTCGCCGGTCTGGTCGTTTTGGGCGGCCCGCAAGACGCCTGGGACGACAGCCACGGCCCGCATTTTCCCGAGGTGATGGAGACGATCCGCGCCTTCGCCGACGCTGACCGTCCGGTGATGGGCATTTGCCTGGGCGCGCAATTGACGGCGCGGGCCTATGGCGCGCGGGTTTACCGGCATGACGCGGCGGAACTGGGCGTCTGTCCGGTGACTCTGCACGACCACGCCGCCGAGGATCCGGTGCTGGGCGGCTTCGGCCCGTCGCTCAACCTCGTGCAATGGCATTACGACACCTTCGAGTTTCCCGACGGCGCGGTTCCGCTGGCCCACAGCGCGGTTTGCGGGCGGCAGGCTTTCCGTTTGGGCCGCGCCACCTACGCCTTCCAGTTCCACCCGGAGGCGACGGCGGGCATCGTCCGGGGCTGGGCCTCACGCTTTGGCGAGGAGGCGCGGGAGAAGAACCGCAGCGTGCTCGACGGGTTGGACCACGCGCTCGACGCCCATCTTCCGGCGGCGGCGGAGTTCGCCCGCGCCATCACCCGGCGCTGGCTGGCGCTGGCCTGAGCGGGGCGCGCTTCCAGCGCGCGGGGGGCTTGCTACCCTGCGCGGAATTGGGCCAGCAGGTCGGGTGTGTCCACGTCGTAGAGGACGCCCGCGTCGTCCACCGACACCTCGCACAGTTGGTCGGCGTGCTGGCCGATCAGGCGCTTCGCTCCGGAATCGCCGGTCAAGCCCGCCATTTCGGTGAAGTAACCGCGATCCCAGAGAACAGGGTTGCCCTGCTTGCCGTGGGTGGTGGGAACGCAGATGGCGCGGCCTTCCAGCGGGTTGTAGGCGGCGATCAGCCGGTCGATCACCCCGGCGGCGACGCGCGGCATGTCGCCCAAACAGACGACCACCGCGTCGGCGCCCGCCGGAACCGCCGCCAGTCCGACCCGCAAGGTAGCGCTGAGGCCGTCGGCGAAATGCGGGTTGTGAACGAAGCGAACCGGCTTGCCCGCCAGCGCGGCGGCCACCGCCTCGCCCTGATGGCCGGTGACGACGATGACGCTGTCGGCTTGCGAGGCCAGCGCGGCGTCCACCGCGCGGGCGACCAGGGGGGCGCCGCCGACGTCGGCCAGCAGCTTGTTGGTTCCGCCCATCCGGCTCGACCGCCCAGCCGCCAGAACCAGGGCGGTGACGCGCGGCGCGCGCGGGGCCTCCGGCGCTGGCGCCGCGCCCGCGCGGGGCAGGGGGCGGCTGGGAATCTCGGCGAGCAGACCGCCCACCCCCATCCGCATGACGTCCTGACGGGTTGGCGGAACCCCCGCCGCGATCCGTTGCAACACCCAGTCGAAGCCGTTCAGCTTGGGCGAACGGGCGCATCCGGGCAACCCCAGAACCGGAACGTCGCCAAGCCGGGCCAGCAGCAGCAGATTGCCCGGATCGACCGGCATGCCGAAATGCTCGACCACGCCGCCCGCCCGCGCGATGGCGGCGGGCAGCACGTCGCGCCGGTCGGTGATGGCCGATGCCCCGGCGATCAGCAGCAGATCGACCGCAGGGAACGCCCGGACGCAGGCGGCAAGGTCGGTTTCGTCATGGGCGCACCGGGTCTCAACGACCAGGGAGCCGCCCAACGCCTCCACCCGCTCGCGGGTTACGGAAACGGTCTTGTCGAGCACGCTGTCTTTGACGCCCGCCAGGCGTGTCTGGATCAAACCGACGGAGAGCGGGCGAAAGGCGGCGACGGCCAGCGGCGGAGAACCGGCGGCGGCCAACGCCTCCGCTTGAGCGACGACGGACTCCGGCGCGGCGAAGGGGATGATTTTGACGGTCGCCAGCATCTGCCCCGGCTCGACCACGGCGAAGTCGGGCAGGGTGGCGATGGTGACGCTTTCGTCGATCAGATTGATGGCGTCGATCCGCGCCGGGTCCAGCCGCAACAGGCCGCGCGACGCTGCGAAGATGTTGACCCGCCCGGTGAAGGGGGCGGCGACGGTCACGCCCGAACCCGCCCTGGAGCTTCCGACGACCGCGCGGGCCACCCGCGCCGCCGCCGCATCCTCGCCAACGTCCTGCGGATCGAGCGCGACGGCGACCACCGTTTCAACGCCCGCCTTGCGCAACGCGGCGACATCCTCGGCGGACAGGCGGCGCCCTTTCTTGAACGACAGACCGTCGCGCCGGAGGGAATGCGCCAAGATGGCGCCCTCGGCCTCGTCAAGCGGCAGGGAGCCGAATCGCATGGGCGCGGTGGTTCCTGTTCAAGCGGTCAGCAGGAGGGGCGGTCAGCAGGGGTGGTTTTCGCCACGGCGGACGCAGGTGATCTGCCCCAGGATCGACAGGGCGATTTCAGCGGGCGTGACCGCGCCAATGGACAGGCCGACCGGCCCCCGGATGCGCTTGACCTGAGCCTCGCTCAACCCCTCGTCGCGCAGGCGGTCGAGCCGCAGGGCGTGGGTGCGCTTGCTGCCCAGCGCGCCGACGTAAAAGGCGGGGGATTGCAAGGCGGCGATCAGCGCCGGATCGTCCAGCTTGGGATCGTGCGACAGGGTGACGATGGCGGTGCGGACGTCGGGGGCGAGCGCGGTCAACCCCTCGTCCGGCCAATTGTGATTCAGTTTGATGCCGGGAAAGCGCGCTTCCGTGGCGAAGGCCGCGCGCGGGTCGATCACCGTCACGTCATAGCCGCTGAGCACGGCCAAGGGGGCCAGGGCCTGGGCGATGTGAACGGCGCCGACGATCAGCAGGCGCATCGCCGGATTGTGGACATGGACGAAGAGACGAAAGCCGTCCTCGTCCTGCGGGTCGGTCAGAACGCCGGAACGGTCCTGGCGGATGCGTCGTCGCACCTCCTCCAGAATTTCCGGCTCCAGGCCGAAGGCGCCATGCACGGCGTCGTCAAGGACCAGTGATTGCAGGCCGCTGTTCAGATCGGTGACGATGGCCACCGGGGTCGCGGCGGCTTTCGCGGCGACCAGACGATCCAGGATGTCGCGTTTCATTCCACGGCCTCGACATAGACTTGAACCTGCCCGCCGCAGGCCAGCCCGACTTCCCAGGCCATTTCGTTGGTGATGCCGAAGGACAGCAGACGCGGTTCGCCGTCCTCCATGGTTTTCGCCGCTTCGTGCGCGACGGCGCTTTCGATGCAGCCGCCCGACACCGAACCGGCCATGGCACCGTCCTCGTCAACCGCCATCTGGCTGCCGACCGGGCGGGGGGAGGATCCCCAGGTCGCGATCACCGTCGCCAACGCCACCTTGCGTCCGGCGGATCGCCACACGGCGGCCTGTTCTATGATGTTGTCCGCCATCAGGGTGTCGCTCATTCCGCCGCCTCCTTTGCCCAACGGCTCAAGCCCGCTTGGCGACGCGGCTCCTGCCGCGACAGGGCGTCGGCAAGGCTGGCGAGGCTGTTCAGGTTGTGCGTCGCGCGAAAATCATCCACATGCGGCAGCAACGCCCGAATGCCGGAGGATTTTGGCGCGAAGCCTTCCCACCGCAGCAATGGATTCAGCCAGACGAGCCGCCGACAGCTTTTGTGCAACCGTTCGGCCTCCTCCGCAAGCCCTTCCCCTGCATCCCTGTCCAGCCCGTCGGTAATGAGCAAAATGATCGCGCCCTGGCCCAAGACCCGACGCGCCCATTGCCGGTTGAAGGCGCGCAACGCGGTGCCGATCCGCGTTCCGCCCGACCAGTCGGCCACCGCGCTTGACACCGCGTCCAGCGCCACATCCACATCCTTGTGGCGCAGGTGACGGGTGATGTTCGTCAGCCGCGTGCCAAAGACGAAGCTGTGCACGCGGTCACGATCATTCGTCACCGCGTGCATGAAATGCAAAATCATGCGCGAATAGCGCGTCATGGAACCGGAAATGTCGCACAGGACCACCAGCGGCGGCGGTCGCGTGCGTTTGCGCTTGCGCGCCAGATCGGCCAGATCGCCGCCCGACCGCAGCATCCGCCGCAGCGTGCCGCGCGGATCGACGCGCGGTCCATGCGGGTCGGGTTGATAGCGGCGGGTCGTGACCTCCGCCAGCGGCAGGGCGAGGCGGGCGAGCAGTTTTTTCGCCTGCGCCATCTCCTCGGCGCTCATCGTCTCGAAATCCTTCGCCTGCAACCGTTCGGCGGCGGACATGGTGAAGGTGGCGTCGATCTCGATTTCGGTCTTTTCCTTGCCCTCCACCTCTGGGGCGGTTCCGTGCAGGGCGTCGGCCAGACGCTGCGCCATCTCCGGCTTGTCCGGGGCGGGTTCCGTCCGCACCGTCGGCAGCATCATCGCCATCATCTTTTTCAGGATGTCGGGATTGCGCCAAAAGACGTGAAAGGCTTGGTCGAACAGCTCGCTCTGGTCGTGACGGTTGACCAGAACGGCGTGCAGCGCCCAATAGAAATCACTGCGGTTTTTTAAGCCGACCGCCTCCACCGCTTCGACCGCCTGCAAGACCTTGCCCGGCCCGACCGGCAAACCGGCGGCGCGCAGCGCGCGGGCGAAATGCATCAGGTTCAGGGCCAGACGGTCCCGGTTGGCGGGCGTGACGTCGCTGCCGGTCATGCCGTCCTCACCGCGCCGTGGTGGCGGCCAGTTCGGTCTTGACCTGGGACAGGATGCGGGCGGCCTCGCTGCCCTGTATGCGGGCGATGTCGTCCTGATACTTCAGCAGCGTGCCCAGCGTGTCGTTGATGACGGAGGGTTCCAACTCCAACTGGTTCAGTTCGACCAGCGCCTGCGCCCAATCCAGCGTTTCCGCCACGCCGGGCGACTTGTAGAGGTCCAAGCCGCGCAGGGATTGGACGAACTCCACCACCTGCGCCGCCAGCCGGGCGTCGGCCTGCGGGGCCTTCAGGGCGACGATTTGCCGTTCGCGCGCCGCCGAGGGGTAATCGACCCAATGATAGAAACACCGGCGCTTCAGCGCGTCGTGGATTTCGCGGGTCCGGTTGGACGTCAGGATGACGATGGGCGGTTCCGGGGCGTGGATCGTGCCAAACTCTGGAATCGTCACCTGAAAGTCGGAGAGGATTTCCAGCAGATACGCCTCGAACGGTTCGTCGGTGCGGTCCAACTCGTCGATCAGCAGCACCGGCGGCCCGGCGGTATCCGCTTCCAACGCCTGCAACAGCGGGCGTTTGATGAGGAAGCGTTCGGAAAACAGATCGGAAGCCAGCGCGTCGCGGTCTTTCGCGCCCGACGCCTCGGCCAGCCGGATTTCCATCATCTGACGGGCGTAGTTCCACTCATAGACGGCGGACGAGGCGTCCAACCCCTCATAGCACTGCAAACGCAGCAGGCGGCGGCCCAGCGTGGCCGACAGCACCTTGGCGATCTCGGTCTTGCCGACCCCGGCCTCGCCCTCCAGAAACAGCGGGCGCTTGAGCTTCAAGGCCAGAAACAGCGCGGTCGCCAGCGAACGGTCGGCGACGTAATCGCCACGGGCAAGCAGGGCCGCCGTGTCATCGACGGAGGCGGGGAGGGCAATCGGCATGGGA
Organism: Azospirillum sp. FG154; assembly: GCF_057809575.1. Lineage (NCBI taxonomy): Bacteria > Pseudomonadati > Pseudomonadota > Alphaproteobacteria > Rhodospirillales > Azospirillaceae > Azospirillum > Azospirillum sp. FG154. The sequence continues at coordinate 35,721 of NZ_JBMDKF010000035.1, forward strand.
TCCGTTCGGGTAAAGCGATCATGTTTGCCCTCTCCCATCCCGGGCTACGGCATTCACACATCTTCGGTTTAGGCAACTCATTGGAAGAAAAGAACTTTTCTCCGTCATTCCCGCGAAGGCGGGAATCCAGACTTACCCATAGGGTTCGTCTGGCAAACTCTGGATCCCCGCCTGCGCGGGGATGACGGAAAATCCTTTTCATTTCAATTGGTTGTAGCAAGAAAAAGATGTGTGAATGGCGTAGCCCATCCCGGGAGAGGGAGGGATCCGCCAAAGGCGGGAGGGTGAGGCGAGAATAGCGCGCCTTGATTCTTGGCGCACCCCTCACCCGGCCCTGCGGGCCACCCTCTCCCAAAACGGGAGAGGGCAACATGGCGACCGCTGAATCAGCCCGCCGCCTCAACCGCCCGCTTGGCCATCACGGTGACGAGATGGGCGCGGTAGTCGGCGCTGGCGTGCAGGTCGGCGTTCAGATCGTCGGCGCTGACCGACAGGCCGTTCAAGGCTTCGGCTTTGAAGTTGGCGGCGAGCGCGGCTTCAAAGGCCGGGACGCGGAACACCGACCCGGCGGCCCCGGTCACGGCGACCCGCACCTCCGCCCCGAACTTGGCCACGAAGACGCCGACGATGGCGTAGCGGCTGGCCGGGTTGCGGAACTTGGCGTAGGCCGCCTTGTCGGGCGTGGCGAAACGCACCGAGGTGACGATCTCGCCCGGCTCCAACGCCGTCTCGAACATGCCGGTGAAGAAATCATCCCCGGCGATGGTTCTGCGGTCGGTGGTCAGCGTGGCTTTCAGCGCCACCACCGCCGACGGGTAATCCGCCGACGGGTCGGCGTTGGCGATGGAGCCGCCGAGCGTCCCCATGTTGCGCACCTGCCGGTCGCCGATCCCCTCGGCCAGATGGGCCAGCGCCGGGATGGTCGCCTTGACCAGGGCGGAATGCGCCACCTCGGCGTGGCGGGTGAAGGCGCCGATTGTCAGGCCGCCATCGACCGCCGCGACGCCCTTCATGTCGGGAACGGCGCTGAGATCGACCAGAACCGACGGCTGGGCCAGCCGCTGTTTCAGCGTCGGCAGCAGGGTTTGCCCGCCGCTCAACAATTTGGCCTCGTCCGCCTGGATGGCGGCGACCGCCTCGGCGAGCGACGTGGGCCGTTGGTACGAGAACGCGTACATCGGATCTTCTCCTTCTTACTCAGCGGCCATGGCGGGCGTCGCGTCCTGAATGACGCGCCAGATTTTTTCCGGCGTGGCGGGCATGTCGAGATGGGTGACGCCGAAATCGCCCAGCGCGTCGACCACCGCGTTCATCACGGCGGCGGACGCGCCGATGGTCCCGGCCTCACCGCAGCCCTTCACGCCCAGCGGGTTGTGGGTGCAAGGCTGGTCTTCGTGGTAACGCACGGCGAAGGACGGCACGTCGTCGGCGCGCGGCATGCAGTAATCCATGTAGGAGCCGGTCAGAAGCTGCCCGGATTCATCATCGTAGACGCAATTTTCAAGCAGCGCCTGCCCGATGCCCTGGACGATGCCGCCATGCACCTGCCCCTCGACGATCAGCGGATTGATGACGTTGCCGAAATCATCGACCGCCGAGAAGGCGACGACCTGCGTCACGCCAGTGTCGGGATCAATCTCCACCTCGCAAACATGGCAACCGTTGGGGTAGGTGAAGTTCTTCGGATCGTAGAAAGCCTGCTCGTCCAAGCCCGGTTCCAGCTCGTCGAGCGGGAAATTGTGCGGCACATAGGCTTGCAGGGCGATGTCGCCGATGCCCAGGCTCTTGTCCGTTCCAGCGACGGTGAAGCGGCCTTCCTGGATTTCGATGTCGGTTTCGGCGGCTTCGAGCATGTGGGCGGCGATCTTCTTGGCCTTGCGCTCCACCTTGTCCATCGCCTTGACGATGGCCGAACCACCAACCGCGAGCGAGCGCGAGCCGTAGGTGCCCATGCCGAACGGGATCTTTGACGTGTCGCCGTGAACGATCTCGACATTCTCGATCGGCACGCCGAAACGCTGGGACACCAGTTGAGCGAAGGTGGTTTCGTGGCCCTGGCCGTGGCTGTGCGATCCGGTGAAGACCGTCACCGACCCTGTGGGGTGGAAGCGGACCTCGGCGCTTTCGTACAGACCGGCCCGCGCGCCCAACGCCCCGGCGACGTTGCTCGGCGCGATGCCGCAGGCTTCGATGTAGGTGGAGAAACCGATGCCGCGCAGCTTGCCCTTGGCTTTTGACGCCGCCTTGCGCGCCGCGAAGCCGTCGTAATCGACCAGCGGCAGGGCGATGTCGAGATTCTTGGCGAAGTCGCCGCTGTCATACTGCAAGGCGACCGGCGTCTGATAGGGCATGGCGGAGGCTGGGACGAAGTTCCGCCGCCGAATCTCGACGCGGTCGAGACCCGCCACCCCCGCCGCGATGTCCACCAGCCGTTCGATGAGATAGCAGGCTTCCGGGCGACCGGCCCCGCGATAGGCGTCCACCGGGGCGGTGTTGGTGAAGACGGCCTTCACCTCCGCGTAGATCGCCGGGGTCTTGTACTGACCGGCCAGCAGGGTGGCGTAGAGGTAGGTCGGAACCGACGGCGCGAAGGTCGAAAGATAGGCGCCGAGATTGGCCAGGGTCGCGACGCGCAGCCCCAGGAAATGGCCGTCCTTGTCCATCGCCAGTTCGGCGTGGCTGACATGGTCGCGGCCATGGGCGTCGGTCAGGAAGCTTTCAGAACGGTCGGCGGTCCATTTCACCGGGCGCCCGATCTTCTTCGCCGCCCAGGTGACGACGGCCTCCTCGCCATAATGGAAGATCTTGGAACCGAAACCGCCGCCGACGTCCGGCGCCACCACCCGCAGCTTGTGTTCGGGAATCCCCAGCACGAAGGCCCCCATCAGCAGACGGATGACGTGGGGGTTCTGGCTGGTGGTGGTCAGCGTGTGTTCGCCGCTGGACGGGTCATACTCGCCAAGCGCCGCGCGCGGCTCCATAGCGTTGGGAACCAGCCGATTGTTGACCAGATCAATTTTCGCCACATGGGCGGCTTGGGCGAAGGCGGCGTCCACCGCCGCCTTGTCGCCGAGATGCCAATCGTAACAGACGTTGCCGGGCGCTTCGTCATGCACCTGCGGAGCGTCGGGCGTCGCGGCGCGGGTGGATGCGGCGACGGCGGGCAACTCCTCGTAATCGACCATGACCAGTTCGGCGGCGTCGCGCGCCTGATCCTTGGTCTCGGCGATCACCACGGCGACGGCGTCGCCGACGTAACGGACCCGGCCACGGGCCAGCGGAAAATGCCCCGGCTCCTTCATCGGCGAGCCGTCTTTGGAATGGATCTGCCAGCCGCAGGGCAGGCTGCCGACCTTGTCGGCCTCCATGTCGGCCCCGGTCAGCACGGCGACCACGCCGGGGGCGGCCAGCGCGGCGCTGGCGTCAACGCCCTTGACCAGAGCGTGGGCGTAGGGCGAGCGGACATGAACCATGTGGGTCATGTTCGGGCGCTTGAAGTCGTCCGTGTAATTGCCACGGCCCGTCAGAAACCGAGGATCTTCGCGCCGACGCACCGACGCGCCGACGCCATTGGGGTTCGCCATCTGGTGTATCCTCCCACAATCGACCGTGTTCCGGCCCGTTATGACGAGTGATTGGGACGCGCCGCCGTTAGTCTTTGCCGTTCGCTCGATACTCCGACGTCAGAACTCCGCAATATCCCCAATTCTCGACGTCGATTTCGTCGATCACGATGTGCGTGTGTTCGGGCTTCTTGTTCAGAACACGGACGAGAAGATCCGTTATTCCGCGCACAAGTTCGGCCTTTTGCTCTTTGGTCACACCGTCCTTGGTGATCTTCAGGTTGACGTAAGGCATTCGCCTTCTTCCTCGTTCAAGCGCGCTTCAGGCTGATGGGCGGCCCGCAGAGCGGACATCGCTTCGCTTTGGACGCTCCGCTTACTCGGCGGCGATCTTCGCCGCTTGGTCGGCGTTCATCGCCTCGGCTCCGGCCTGCACCGCCTTCACGATGTTGTGGTAGCCGGTGCAGCGGCAGATGTTGCCCTCCAACCCCTCGCGGATGTCCTGTTCGGACAGGGACGGGTTGCTGTTCACCAGATCCACCGCGCTCATCACCATGCCCGGCGTGCAGAAGCCGCATTGCAGTCCGTGATGCTCGCGAAAGGCCGCCTGCATCGGGTGCAGCGCGCCGTCGGTCGCCGCCAGCCCCTCGATCGTCGTCACGCTCGCGCCGTCCACCTGGAGCGCCAGGGTGGCACAGGACTTGACCGAACGGCCATCGACATGGACGACGCAGGCGCCGCACTGGCTGGTGTCGCACCCGACATGGGTGCCGGTAAGTCCCACATGTTCGCGAAGGAAGGTGACGAGCAGGGTCCGCTCCTCCACCTCGCGCGAGACCGTCTTGCCGTTGACGGTCATCGTAACGGTACAGGGCATTGAAAATCCTCCCGCTGGCTTTGAATGGCTGGCTGTTCTTGGGATCGAGAGTCGGTTGCTGGATCAAGGATAGGGTGTGTCGGTGGGCCAAGGTCAAGCCGTCCGATGGCGGATGGCTAAAAGAAGTGCCTTGAAACCGTCGAAGACTCGGATAGTCCGTACTAGCGTGTAATTTTTCATCGCGTTACAGTGGCTTGGCAATCCCCGCAGCAAGCGGGCGCACCAATGACAATCGGGAGAGTCAGCATGAAACGCCTTGTCGCCGCCGTCGGAGTCTGCCTGTTCGCGTCGCTGCCGGCCCAGGCCGAGTCGTTCATCACCGTGCTGACCGGCGGAACCAGCGGGGTTTACTACCCGTTGGGCGTGGCTCTTTCCAACGTCTATGGCAAGGCGCTGCCAGGCGCGAAAGTGACGGCGCAGGCGACCAAGGCGTCGGTGGAAAACCTCAATCTTCTTCAGGCCGGGCGTGGAGAGATCGGTTTCACGCTGGGCGATTCGCTGGGCGACGCCTGGAAGGGCAACGAGGAGGCGGGCTTCAAAACCAAGTTGTCGAAGCTGCGCACCATCGCCGCCATCTACCCCAACTACATTCAGGTTGTGGCCAGCAAGGAATCGGGAATCAAGACGCTGGCCGACCTGAAGGGAAAACGGATCTCGGTCGGCGCGCCGAAATCGGGGACGGAGTTGAACGCGCGGGCGATCTTCGGCGCCGCCGGTCTGGCCTATAAGGATTTCGCCCGCACCGAATATCTGCCTTTTGGCGAATCGGTCGATCTCATCAAGAATCGCCAGTTGGACGCCACCTTGATTTCCGCTGGGTTGGGCGTCGCCGCGATCAAGGATCTGTCGGCTTCGCAAGAGGTGACGATCGTCAGCATTCCGGCGGATGTGGTGGCCAAGGTCGGCGATCCGGCTTTCATCGCTGAAATGGTTCCCGCCAACACCTATCCGGGGCAGACGGACGCCGTGCCGACCGCCGCCGTCCGCAACCTGTTGGTCACGCATTCCGGCGTGTCGGACGATGCGGCCTACGCCATGACCAAGACGTTGTTCGAGAATCTCGACGCGCTGGCCGCCGCCCATGTCGCCGCCAAACAGATCAAGCTGGACGCCGGGGCCACCCAGTCGCCGACGCCGCTCCATCCCGGCGCGATCAAGTTCTTCAAGGAAAAGGGCCTGATGTGAGCGCGCGTGGACCGGAGCGGGCGCCATGAACGCGAAGACAGACAATGCGGACGCCCAAATCCGCCAAGCCATCGACCGTGAGAACCCGTCCACCGTCATCGCGTTCGAGGGCTTTGACGGCAAGGCTGTGTTTTTGATCGCCGTGGCCTTTTCCATCTTTCAGGTGTGGACCGCCGCCTTCAACCCGCTGTCCAGCATGGTGGTGCGGTCGGTTCATGTCGGCTTTCTGCTGCTGATGACCTACGCTCTGTTCGGCTTCCGGAAAGAGGCGGAACGCAAGAGCGTGCCATGGCACGATTGGCTGTTGGGGCTGACCGCCTTCGCCATCGGCCTGTATCAATATGTGTTCGAGGTTGACCTGATTCAGCGGGCGGGGGATCCGAACGCCACCGACTTGGTGGTTGGAACCATCGCTGTGGCGCTGGTGTTCGAGGGCGCGCGGCGCATCATGGGCGTCGCCTTGCCGATCATGTGCGGCGTCTTCATTCCTTACGCGCTGTTTGGTCGTCATCTGCCCTTCGGGTTGGGGCATCGTGGCTATGATTTTGACCAAGTCATCGACACGCTGTTCCTCTCGACGGAGGGAATCTACGGCACGCCAACCTTCGTGTCGTCCAGCTACATCTTTTTGTTCATCCTGTTCGGCGCCTTTCTGGAACGGGCTGGGATGATTAAGCTTTTCAATGACCTTTCTTTGGGTTTGGTCGGCCACGCCAAAGGCGGACCGGCCAAGGTCGCGGTCATTTCCTCCGGTTTGATGGGAACCATCAACGGATCGGGCGTGGCCAACGTGCTGACCACCGGGCAATTCACCATCCCGCTGATGATGCGCTTTGGCTACCGCCCAGCCTTTGCCGGGGCGGTCGAGGCGACGGCCAGCATGGGCGGTCAGTTGATGCCGCCGGTGATGGGGGCCGCCGCCTTCATCATGGCGGAAACCATCGGCGTTCCCTACAGCGAGGTGGCGATGGCCGCCACCATTCCGGCCATCCTGTATTTCGGCAGCGCCTTTTGGATGGTCCATCTGGAAGCTGGAATGCGCAATCTCGTTGGTCTGCCACGCGATCAATGCCCGAACGCTCTGCGGGCGGTGATCGAGGGCTGGTATCTGATCCTGCCGCTCGCCGCCTTGGTCTATCTGCTGTTTTCCGGCTTTACTCCGCTGTTCGCCGGGGTGATGGGGATCGCGGCGACAGCGGCGCTGATTCTGGGCATGCGCATCGTCACCACCATCGGGCCGTTTGGACTGCGGGTGGCCTTTTGGATTGTGGTCGGTTTGGCCGCCGCAGGGCTGTGGCGGTTGGGGCTGCGCACGGAGCATCTGGCCTTCACCATGGTGGTCCTGCTCGTCATTCCCTGCCTGCTGTTTCGGGGCGGGCGGGAAACCCTGTCGCTGGTGGTGCACAGCATTGCCGACGGCGCCAAGAACGCCGTCGGCGTCGGCGTCGCCTGCGCGCTGGTCGGCGTGTTGATCGGCATGATGACGCTGACCGGGCTGGCGTCGAGCTTCGCCTCCACCATCGTCGATTGGTCGGGCGGGAATCTGCTGGCGGCGCTGGTGCTGACGATGATCGCCTGCATCGTCCTTGGCACTGGGCTGCCGACGACGGCCAACTACATCATCACCGCGTCCATCGCCGCCCCGGCCCTGCTGACCATGGGCGTGCCGCTGATCGTCTCGCACATGTTCGTCTTTTATTTCGGCATCATGGCCGATTTGACGCCGCCGGTGGCGCTGGCCGCGCTCGCCGCCTCGTCGATCTGCAAGGCCGATCACATGGACATCGGCTGGATCGCCACCCGCATCGCCATGGCCGGGTACGTCGTTCCGTTCATGGCGGTCTATGATCCCGCTTTGGTTCTGCAAAGCGGCGATTGGCTTGCCGTGGCCTATGTTTTCATCAAGGCCTGCGTCGCCATCGCGCTGTGGGGAGCGGCGACCATCGGCTTTTTCTGGACCCCCTTGTCGATGCCAGCGCGGATCTACGCCGCCGCCACGTCTTTTTTGTTCGTGGTGGCTTTGCCAATGACCGACGAGGTGGCCTTCGTCATGACCGGTCTGTTCCTGATCTGGCAGCGCCGCCAACAGCGGGCGCTGGCGGCGGTTTCAGCGTGAGCGGTCGATGATCGGTCTGTGCGTGGCGGCGCTGGGCGGCGCCCTGCTCGCCACGTTGCCGGGGGAATCCTTCACCCTGTCCTGGACCCATTCGGTGGAGAAGACCGAATGGCGAGAGGAGTGGCGGGTGGCGGAAGGGCGCATGATCCTAAGCGAAGCGCGCGTTCGGGGAACCGGCGCGGGCATGGAGCCTGGACCAGACGCTCGTCTGATCGGCGGCTGGTGGGTGTGGACGCCACGCCTGCCGCCGCAAGACAGCGTGACGTTGGCGGCGTCGGGTTTCACCGGCGATCATCGGCTGTGCGCCGGAAAGGACTGCCGGTTTTTGAGCGCCTGGACCGGGCGGGCAGGGGAGCCGGTTGTTTTGCGCCCCTGCCATACGGGCTACGAAAGTTCATCGCCATCCCGGCCTTAGCGTCTTGGCTTCGCCGGGATCAAACCGCATACTCCGGCACCTTTTCCCGCCGGCGCCTTGGACCGATGACCATGCAGATATCCCTTCGCCGCGCCCTCGCGCTGTCGCTTCTTTTGATCGCCCTTGTCGGAATCGGCGCGCCCGGAAGCGCTTGGGCGGCGGAGGGCGGCGCGCCTCATCTCGACGGTCGGGCGATGGGCGCGCTGTGGGTGGTTCCATTCGCTGGGATTCTCCTGTCCATCGCCCTGTTTCCGCTTCTGGCTCCGATGGTCTGGCACCATCATTTCGGCAAAATCTCCGCCGCCTGGGCCTTGGCCTTCCTGCTGCCTTTCGCCGCGTCTTTTGGTGTGGAACTGGCGGCGTATGAGCTGTTGCACACGGTTCTGTTGGAATACATCCCCTTCATCGTTCTGCTGACCGCGCTGTTCACCGTGGCGGGCGGGGTGCGGTTGGTCGGATCGCTGGTGGGAACGCCGCTGGCCAACACGGTTGGCTTGGCGTTGGGAACGGCGTTGGCCAGCCTGATGGGAACGACGGGCGCGTCGATGCTGCTGATCCGTCCGCTGCTGCGCGCCAACGAACACCGCCGCCACAAGGTCCACACGGTGGTGTTTTTCATCTTCCTGGTGTCGAACGTCGGCGGTTCGCTGACGCCGCTGGGCGACCCGCCGCTGTTTCTGGGCTTTCTGAAGGGCGTCGATTTCTTCTGGCCGACAACCCATCTGTTGGGGCCGATGGCCTTCCTGTCCGGCCTGCTGCTGGCGATCTATTTCGTCCTGGATCTGGTCCTGCACACCCGCGATCCCGGCAAACACCCGCTGATCGAAGGCGTGCATGAGCGCGAACCGGTTCGGATTGAGGGTGGCGTCAATCTGCTTCTGCTCGTCGCCATCATCGGCGCGGTTTTGCTGAGCGGCGTTTGGCATCCTGGCGTCGGCGTCACGCTGTTCCACGTCACGGTTCCGGTGGAGAGCGTCGCCTCGCAGATTTTGCTGGTCGGCATCACGGTTCTGTCGCTGACGCTGACCAGCGAAAAAAGCCGCCGTTTGAACGGATTCAGTTGGGGGCCGATGATCGAGGTCGCCAAGCTGTTCGCCGCTATTTTTCTGACCATCATCCCCGCCATCGCCATTCTGAAGGCGGGAACCGACGGCGCGCTGGGCGCGATCATCGCGGCGGTGAACGATGGCGGCAAACCCAACCCCGCCGCCTATTTCTGGGCGGCGGGCATCTTGTCGAGCTTCCTCGACAACGCGCCGACCTATCTGATCTTCTTCAATACGGCGGGCGGCGACGCCGCGACGCTGATGGGCGATCTGGCCCTGACCCTGACGGCGATTTCCGCCGGGGCGGTCTTCATGGGGGCCAACAGCTACATCGGCAACGCCCCCAACTTCATGGTCAAGGCGATCGCCGAAGAGCGCGGCGTCGCCATGCCGAGCTTCTTCGGCTATATGGTGTGGTCCTTTGGCATCCTGGTGCCGCTGCTGGGGTTGACCACGCTGGTCTTTTTTCTCTGACGGAGGACTTGAGTCGGGCAGGGGCGGGGCGTCACGCCTCGCCACGCTCCTCCCGCTTGGCCTGTTGCCAGAAGGCTTCCATCTCGTCGAGCGTGGCGTCTTCCGGCTTGCGGCCTTGGTCGGCCAGCAGGGCTTCGATGCGGTGAAAGCGGCGCTCGAACTTGGCGTTGGCGCCGCGCAGCGCCGTTTCCGGTTCGACCTTCAGGCGACGACCGAGGTTGACCAGGGCGAACAGCAGGTCGCCCAACTCGTCGGCGACGCGGTCTTGCGCTGATCCTGCGTCCATCTCAACACGCAGTTCCTGGATCTCCTCCTCGATCTTGTCGAGGATGTCGCGGGCGTCGGTCCAGTCAAAACCGACCCGCGCCGCGCGGTTTTGCAGCTTCAGCGCGCGGGTCAACGCGGGCAGGGCAGGGATGACGCCCTCCAGCGCCGACGGGGCGCGGCCCTCCTCGGCGGCCTTGGCGGCGCGTTCGGCGGCTTTGTGCTCTTCCCAACGCGAGGTCTGTTGATCGGCGCTGTTGATCTCCTCGGGGCCGAAGACGTGGGGATGGCGGCGGATCATCTTGTCGGTGATGACGCCTGCGACCTCCTCGAAATCGAACAGGCCTTCCTCGCGCGCCATTTGGCTGTAATAGACGACCTGGAACAGCAGATCGCCCAATTCCTCCCGCAACGCGGCTTTGTCGTTCTTTTCAATGGCGTCGGCGACCTCATAGGCTTCTTCGATGGTGTGCGGCGCGATGGTCTTGTAGGTTTGCACCAGATCCCACGGGCATCCACCATTGGGATCGCGCAACCGCGCCATGACGTCGATGAGCCGGTCGATGTTGCGGGCCATGATCTTCGGGTCTCCGAGAAGCGAAAAAACCTGTTGAATTTGACCGGAACCATAGCCGACCGGCCCGGACATTTCCCGCAGATTCAAGTTGAAGCGCGACGTCCGGTGGTTATGTATGACTATAATCCTTCCCGCCTACACATCAAAAACACATAATTATGATTATGGAAAATAATGGGTGAGATTCGGGAAGTAGGGCGGCTTCGCCGAACGACGCGCCTGTCACAGGTCGCGCCATCAGCCATTCTTCCGATCCGACGGGCGATGGTCTATCGTCGCCAGCGATGATTGTCCAATACAAGGCGATGCAAGGATGGCGCGTTCGACGGTGCGGTTTTTTGGCTGGGCCGCTCTTCTTATGGCCGGATTGGCGGCGGGTGGCGGTTCATCAATCGCCAACGCCCAGGGCGCGACCGCAACACACGGAACCCCGCAAACCGCGCCGCTGAGCTGCGCCAAGCCCGCGACCCCGGTGGATCGCACGCTGTGCGCCAGCGCCGACCTCAAGGTTTCGGTGGAGGACGTCGCCACCACGCTGCGCGAGACGTTGGCCAACACTCCGGTCAGCGAACGCGACGCGGTTCTGCGCGGCCAGCAAAGCTTTCTGGCAGAACGCGATCGGATCTGCGCGGACCGCGCCAACATCGACGCCTGCCTGCGGCTGTACAACAAGCGCGTCGGCGACATCCAGGCGCTGAACAGCGCCGCGCAGAGGAGGCTTGCGGCCATCGCCGCCGCCATTCCCAAGGATCCGAAGGCCGCCGTCGCCGCGCTCCAGCGTTATGACGGCCCAGCGGCCAAGGCGTGGTTGATCTATCTGCTTCAGTCCGGCATGGCCGCGCCGCCGGACAAGGACGCGCCCCGGGAAGCCATGGTTCGGTCGCTGACGACCGCCATTCTCCGCGATCTGATGCCTGATCCCGACATGCAAGAGGAACTGGTCAAATTGGGCGACGTCGCCGCCGCCCCGGTGGGGTCCGCTCTGCTGCTGCTGCGCCATGTGCTGTCCACCACCGAAATGGACGCCCCCTGCTTCCTGTTCACCAAACACGGTGTAACCGCCTTCGAGGCCTTTGGCGCCTTCTGGAACAGCAGCCGGGACGCCTCCCCCGCCCTGTGCAACGCCTCGGTCTCCGTGTTCGATCTGCCGGAATGGAAGAAAATTATAGCCCGGATGTCGCCGAACACGCCTCCGGGGCAAGAGGACAGCGGCGGCCTCCTCCGTCAGAATGGCGGTCGTCAAACCGAGATTGACGCGCTGCAAGCCTCGCTGATGCCCGCCACCCTGCTCGACCCGCCGCAGTCGGAGGACGCCAAACTGGCGGCGGAACAGCGCAAGGCCGTGCTGGCCGCTTTCCGCGCGTGGCGCGATTTCAATGTGTGGTCGGAGGCCGATTACAAAGCGACGGTCGCCGCCCTGCCCGCCGCGATCAGCGCCACCGCCAAACTGTACCGGGACACATTCAACCTCGCCCCGTCGCTGGCCGAGCAGGCGGCGCGCGCCGCCGCCGACCGACTCATCGCGTCCCACCTGTCGGCGCTGATGCAGGACGAATGAGCGACCGCCCTGCCCGCCGCCAATCCGATGGATTGGCGGCGGTTGTGGCGGCAACCCTGGCTCGTCACGTCAACCCTGGTTTCAGGCGGCTTGCGCCCGCGCCGACTGGACGTCGCCCTTGCGGTTCAGCGCCTTGGCGAGCGCGTCCACCCGGCGCTGCACCGCTTCGCCCGACGGCACGCTGCCGTCCTCCGGCAAGGTTAGGACCAACCGCTCGCCGTTGATCTTCAGAGAGGTCCGCTTCAGCAGGCCGGTGGCGCCGCCTGACAAGGTGTGCGCCAGACGCAGCGCCAGCCCCAAAACCAAGGCGCGAAGCCCCTGCCCTTCCGAAGCCAAAGACCGCGCGCTGACCGTGGCTGGCGAGTCAATCGTCCCAGCGTAACGCGCGTAGGCCGACAGCGCCAGAAACGCCCGCTCGTCATGGTCAAGCGCCGGAAACGGGTAGCGCAGGATGCGCAAAAAGGCGTGGTCTGCCCGATAGTCAGGATGCTCAGCCCAACCAATGTCGCTCAACAAACAGGCGGCATGACGCAAACGGATGGCGTTGTCGTCCTCGCCCGCGAACAGACCGGCGGTCCAGTCGGTCAACAGCGACGAATCCCCCATCCGCACGAAGCGCCGCGCCCAATCGGCGGCGGACGCCAACAACGGATCCTCGCGTTGGCCTTCGGGCGACAGCAGCGAAAAGAGATGCCCCTCGCGCAGGCCATAGGCGGAAAACACCACTTTGGATGGTTGCGCCGCCCGCAACAGCCGCTCGAACACCAGAGCGGCGAAGGGCAGCGTGTCCAGGCGGCGGCGCGATCCGGCCATCTTTTCCAGCGACGAGCGGCTTTGCCGCCCCATCAGCGCGGCGAACTCCCGCGCCTCAACCGCCGGAAGGGTGTAATGGTGGATGATGTGCAGCGGCGCGCTGGTCTGTTCCATGTGCAGCTTGGCGATGGCGCGCCAGCTTCCGCCCACCGGGTAGAAGGGCCGACCTTTGGCCTTGTGCAGCCAAGGCAGCGATTCCAGATGCTGGTCGATCAGGCGGATCAGGCCATTTTGGCGGGTGACGCCGGTTTCCATCAACCGCAGCGGGCCGAGCGGCAGAGTCACCTGCTCCCCAATCACGCCGCGATCCAGCCCGACCAGCTCCAGGCTGCCGCCGCCCAGATCGCCGACCAACCCGTCGGCCTCCGGCGTGCCGGACAGCACGCCCATGGCGGAGAGCCGCGCCTCTTCCTCGCCGCTGATGACGCGGACGGTCAGGCCGGTGCGGCGTTCAATCGATTCGACGAAGGCCGCGCCGTCCTTCGCGTCGCGCACCGCCGCCGTGGCGATCACGTCGAGGCGGGCGATCTCCATTCCGGCGGTCAGGCTGGCGAAACGTTCCAAGGCGGTCAACGCCTGGGCGACGCCGTCGGGGTTGAGCGTTCCCGCCTTTTCCACGCCGCGCCCCAGACCGCACAGAACCTTTTCGTTGAACAGCGCCATTGGCGAGCGCGTCAACCCATCATAGACGACCAACCGGATCGAATTCGATCCGATGTCGATCACCGCGACCCGCTCAGCGCCATGGCGTGCATGACCGGAAAGCAGCGGGCCGCCCCCCAGCGAGGGCGTGACCGACGCGATCACGCGATTGTCGTCCATAACCATCATCGACTCCATCACCCGGGCGTCACGACACCGTGCGGAGCATCAAGCGCGGCGGCGTGCGTTTGCTGCTCAAGGCGCTGCCCCGGCCCGACAGGCTGGGGTTGGTCATGAAGTAATTGTGGACGCTGAACGCGTCTGGGCCAGCCTTGATGCGATGATACACGCCATCGGGGCAAAGTTTCCAGGTGCTGGCCTCGTCCTTCAGATTGCCGACCATGATCTGGTCAAGCACCTGCTCGTGGACCGTCGGGTTTTCGATGGGAACCAGCGTCTCGATCCGGCGATCCAGATTGCGGGTCATCCAGTCGGCCGAGGAGATGAAGATCTTCGCTTGCGTGCTGGGCAGGCCATGACCGTTGCCAAAGCAGATCACCCGACCATGCTCCAGGAAGCGACCGACGACGCTGCGCACGCGGATGTTTTCCGACAACCCCTTGACGCCCGGACGCAGGCAGCAGATGCCGCGAATCACCATGTCGATCTGCACGCCCGCCTGCGACGCCTTGTAAAGCTGGTCGATGATGGTCGGATCGACCAACGAATTCAGCTTCACCCAAATGGCCGCCGGACGACCAGCGTTGGCGTGGGTGATTTCCGCCTCGATCAGGTCGGTCAGGCGCTGGCGCAGAGTGATCGGCGCGATGGCGATCTTTTCCAACAGCTTCGGCGTGGCGTAGCCGGTCATAAAGTTGAACATCACCGCCGCGTCATGGCAGAGCGCCGGATCGCAGGTGAAGAAAGACAAGTCGGTGTAAATTTTCGCGGTGATCGGGTGATAATTGCCCGTTCCGAAATGGACGTAGCTGCGCAGCGCCTTGTTCTCGCGACGGACCACCATCGACACCTTGGCGTGCGTTTTCAGATCGACGAAGCCATAGACGACCTGAGCGCCCGCGCGTTCCAAATCGCGCGCCCAGCGGATGTTGGCCTCTTCGTCGAAGCGCGCCTTCAACTCGATCAGCGCCGTCACCGACTTGCCCGCCTCCGCCGCCTCGATCAGCGCGGCGACGATGGGGCTGTCTTTGCTGGTGCGGTAGAGCGTCTGCTTGATGGCGACGACCTGCGGGTCACGCGCCGCTTGCCGAATGAACTGCACCACCACGTCAAAGCTCTCATACGGGTGGTGGACGACGATGTCCTTGTGGCGGATGGCGGCGAAGCAGTCGCCGCCGAAATCGCGAATCCGTTCCGGGAAGCGGGCGTTGAAGGGGCGGAAGACCAGATCCGGACGCTCGTCCACGATCAACTGCTTGGTGTCCACCAGTCCAATCAGCCCATCAAGTTCAAACACGTCGTCCGGCGGCACCTTCAACTCGCTGCGCAGGAAGTCACGCAGGTCGGCGGCCATGTGGTTGTCTGTGGCCAAGCGGATGACGCTGCCCCGACGGCGGCGTTTCAGCGCGGATTCGAAGGTGCTGACCAGATCCTCGGCCTCTTCCTCAATTTCCATTTCGCTGTCGCGCAGGACGCGAAAAACACCGTTCGCCTTGACCTGGAACGGAGGGAACAGACGGTCGATGAACAGCATCACCGTCTTTTCCAATTGGATGAAGCGAATCTCCGATCCCGGCAGGCGGATGAAGCGTTCAAGCTGCGAAGGCAGCGGCACCAGAGCGTCGATGTGGCGCGACTTCACCGGGTCGTGCAGTTGCAGGGCGATGGAAAAGCCCAGATTGGGCAGAAACGGGAAGGGGTGGGCCGGATCGACGGCGATAGGGGTCAGAATCGGAAAAATATCGTCGAGGAACTTGGCCTCCAGCCAATCTTTTTCCGATTCGGTCAGCTCCTCGGGATCGACGACGGAGATTCCCGCTGCGCGCATTTCACCCTTCAGCGTGCGCCACATCGCCTGCTGACTGTCCATCAGTTCGACGATGCGGGCCTTGACGGCGCTCAACTGCTGGGCAGGAGTCAGGTTTTCCGGGCTGGGGGTCTTCACTCCAGCCGCCACCTGGCCCTTCAGACCGGCGACGCGCACCATGTAGAATTCGTCGAGGTTGCTGGCCGAAATCGACAGGAAGCGCAGCCGCTCCAGCAACGGGTGGCTGGGATTTTCCGCTTCGTCCAGGACGCGCTGGTTGAACGCCAGCCACGACAGCTCACGGTTGATGAAGCGTTCCGGGGCAGTCGCTTCAATGCAAACCGCATCGAGATCCTGGAGATTGGTCACGGCAGCCTCTGATGTTCGTTCGGGTGCGCCGGTGATCGGCGCGGTCAAAGCTCAGGGCGACAACTCTACCCCATTTGCGTTACGATTTCAGGACTCCCGTTGTTTTCCCTCTCGCCGCCCTGTGCGTTTTCCTGGATTAGCCTCGCCATGAAGACATTGTTCCTGCTGCGCCACGCCAAATCCTCGTGGGATTGCCCGGCCACCGGCGATCACGACCGTCCGCTCGCTCCACGCGGTGAAAAGGCGGCGACTCTGGTCGGCAACCACTTGCGGCTGCACCACGCGCGCGTCGATCTGGTGCTCTGCTCGACCGCGTTGCGCGCGGTGGAAACGCGCAAGCGGGTGATGGCGGCCATGGGATCGCCTTTTCCCCCGGTGGAGCATGAACGGGGATTGTATCTGTGCGGCGCGCGGACCCTGCTGGAGCGGTTGCGCGACGCGCCGGAGTCCGCCACCGGGTTGATGTTGATCGCTCACAACCCCGACCTGCACGAGTTGGCCCAAGAGCTGACGGGAAGCGGCGACCACGGCCACCGTCAGGATCTGGCGGAAAAATACCCAACCGGCTCCTGCGCCGTCTTGGTGTTCGAGACGATGCGGTGGCGCGATCTGGATCTGGGGGCCGGGCGGCTGGCCGATTTTGTGCAGCCGCGCAAACTCTCTTAACGCGGCGCCGCATCTTGGGGTATCCACGGATCCGACCGACCGGAAGGAGCCACCCGTTTGCCCCCAGTCACCCCCGACGCGCCGCCCAACGGCCCCACCAACCCGGCGTCCTCCCCGGTCGCCAAGGGAACCGCCGTTCGCGAGGTGGAACTGAAACTCCACGTCGCCCCGGCGGATCTGGCGCGCGTGGTTGCTCTTCCCAGCGTGTTGGAGCAGGCGGAAGGCGCGGCGACGGTGCGCCATCTGCGCACGGTCTATTTCGACACCCCTGATTTGCGGCTGTTCGCCCAGGGCGTGGCCTTGCGGGTGCGGCAAGACGGCGACCGCTTCATCCAAACCCTGAAGACGGTGAACAGCGCCACTTCCAGCGATTCGGCGGGCGTGGCGGTGCGCCGCGAGTGGGATTGGCCGGTGACGGGCGAGGCGCTGGATCTGTCGGTGTTCGCCGCCGAAAGCCTCGCCGGTCTGGTGCCTGTTGACGCGCGCGCGGCGCTTGCTCCGCAGTTCGTGACCGATTTCCACCGAACCACGCTGTTGATCCGCCCGGATCCTCGGACCGCCATCGAATTGGCGGTGGATGAGGGGATGATCGAGGCGGGTGGACGCTCTCACCCGATCAGCGAGGTCGAATTGGAATTGAAGGCGGGCCGGGTCGCCCGCCTGTTCGACGTGGCGTTGCGCCTGCAAAACGCCGTGGGGGGGGGGGGGGGGGGGGGGGG
>NZ_JBMDKF010000036.1:0-49173 GCF_057809575.1 Azospirillum sp. FG154
AACCGGACGCAAGCGCGACCGTCGCCGCGCCGAGCAGCAGAGCAAAACGTGACATTGCTGTTGTCCTCCAGACATGACGGATAGGCCGCCCCGCCCGCAGCCCCCCCGTTCGCAGCCGCTGGGGCCGCTGGGGTTCACGGTGCGATGACGTGGGACGGGGCATGGCCCATTGGGAAAGACCGGACCGGCAAAACCAATCCGGCCTGTGGCGGAAACGCGCAAAGCCGCGCGCCCCCGTCCGTGGTCCGCCGCCCCCGATGGCGCGCGGCCGGGCGGGGGCGGTGGAAAACCGGCGTGGTGGGTGGCGTTACTTCGCCAGATCGACGGCTTCGGCCAGCTTCTTGACCGCGTCCTGCGAGGTCATGGAGGAGTTGAAATGCGAGGTCACGACGTCCAGGAACGCGCCGCGAACGGCGCCGGGAACCGCCATTTCATGGGCCATCGACGGCACCAGACCCTTGGCGGCGACCGCCGACTTCAGATCGTCCATCGACTTGACGGCGCACTCGTCGAACTTATCGCGCGCCATGTCCTGACGGGCCGGGATCGACCCCTTCAGCACGTTGAAGGTTTCCTGGAACTTCTGGCCGAGGATCAGCTTGGCCAGCAGGGCCTGACCCGCGCTGCGGTCGGCGTTGGCCGATTTGAACATCACGAAGCTGTCGGAGTTGACGATGTAGCCCGCCTGACCGGGCATCTCGGCGCAAACGAAATCCTTGCCCGACACCTTGCCAGCGGCCAACAGCTCGCCCTTGGCCCAGTCGCCCATGATCTGCATGCCCGCCTGGCCGTTCATCAGCAGGGCGGCGGCGCGGTTCCACTCACGACCGGGGAAACCGTCGTCGATGAAGCCGCGCAGCTTGCGCATCTGGTCGAACACCTTAATCATGGTGTCGCCGGTCAACGCCTTCTTGTCCAGCTCGACCAGCGCCTTGCGGTAGAAGTCGGGGCCGCCGAGGCCCAGCACGACGTTTTCAAACAGGGTGGCGTCCTGCCAGGGCTGGCCGCCATGGGCCAAGGGAATGATCCCCGCCGCCTTCAGCTTGCCCGCGACCTCGTTGAATTCGTCCCAGGTCTTCGGCGCGGTGACGCCGACCTTGGCGAACACCTGCGGGTTGATCCACAACCAGTTGACGCGGTGGATGTTGACCGGCACGGCGACGAAATGGCCCTTGTGCTTCACGACGTCGAGGATCAGCGGCGGCAGGATCTTCTCCCAGCCCTCGGCCTTGGCGACGTCGTCAAGGTTGGCCAGCTTGTCTTGCGCCGCCCAATCCTTGATGTTCGGCCCCTTGAGCTGCACGGCGTTCGGCGGATCGCCCGCCAGCACGCGGGAGCGCAGAACGGTGCTGGCCGCGTCGCCGCCGCCACCCGCCACGGGCGCGTCCATCCATTTGCCGCCCGCCGCCTCGAAATCCTGGCGCAGGGCGCCGGCGGCCTTGGATTCGCCGCCGGAGGTCCAGTAATGCAGAACCTCGACGGTCGGCTCGGCCTTGGCCGGAGCGCTCAACAGGCCACAAGCCAGCACGGTGGCCAGCGCGGTCATCGCAACATGCGGCGTACGCAGAAAGCGCATTTTGGACGTTCCCCCTAGACGTTGTTCATTGGATTGCGCCATCGCGGCGTGATGATCGGCGGTGGAGCCGACCGCCGGGCGGCGCTTGACGGGAACTCTAATCGCTGGGCCGTTCGATGCACGGACTATTTGGTAACAGCGCCTTTTCATCAAAGCGCCGTTGTTACACAGTCGTTACAAACACACCCGCGCGGCAAGACCAGCAAGCGCCTTATGATCGCCCTCGCGGATGATCGGTGTGGCGCGCTACACTCGTCGCGCTGTTGATCGGGATTGAGGACAGACCGAAGACCATGGAACGCGCCCGCCACCTGTTGATCGTGGATGATGATCCCGAGATCCGCGACATGCTCTATGACTTCATGGTCAAGAGCGGCTTTCGCGTGTCCACCGCCGGAGACGGGCGGGAGATGGCGAAGGTGCTGGCGCAATGGCCGGTCGATCTCATCATCCTGGATCTGATGCTGCCGGGCGAGGACGGCACCAGCCTGTGCCGGTCCTTGCGCGCCAAATCATCCACCCCGGTCATCATGCTGACCGCCATGGGCGGCGAGGTGGACCGCATCGTCGGGTTGGAGGTCGGGGCCGACGATTACATCATGAAGCCTTTCAGCCCGCGCGAATTGCTGGCGCGCGTCCGGGCGATCCTGCGCCGCTGCGGCAGCGTCGAACCGGCCAAGGAGCGCCCGCGCGTGCTGGGCTTCGCCGGATGGTCGCTCGACCAGGGACGGCGGGAATTGCGGACGCCCGACAATGTGGTGGTTCACCTCAGCCACGGCGAATACGCCTTGCTCTCCACCCTGCTGGAGCGGGCGCAGCAGGTGGTGGAGCGCACTGAGCTTCTGGAAAAGCATCGCGGCGACACCTCGATCCCCTTTGACCGCAGCATCGACATCCAGGTCAGCCGCCTGCGCCGCAAGCTGGAAGAGGGGCCGAGCGGACAGGCGCTCATCAAGACGGTGCGCGGCATCGGCTATCAATTCACCGCGACGGTCGCCGATCTGGGCGAATCCGGCGCGGCGGTCGCCCGCCATGCCGGTTGACGGCGGCTGATGGCGGCGACTGATGACGTTTGAGCGGCCCGTGATCGCCGCCTTGCGCGACCGTCTGCGGTCGGCGCGGCTGCGCCACCGCATTCTGTTGGCTTTCGCCGTTCTGCTGCTGCTGACCCATGGCGCCGCGCTGCTGGCCAACCGGATTCTGGACGACCGCGCGCATGAGTTGCTGACCGCCCATCGCCTCGGCCCCGCCATGGCGGCGGCGGTGGAGGCGGCGGAGCGCGCGGTGTTGGACGGCGTTCCCCCCGGTCCGGCGCTGGCGCTGACCGATCTGCCGGACCTGACCGTCGGCTGGCAGCCGCCCGGCACGCCGACCCCACCGCCGCACTGGAAGCTCGACATCGTGCCGCTGGCCCCGCGCGTTGTTTTCGTGGCGGGGGAGCGGGCGATGCCGCCGCCGCGCCCGGCCCCGACGCCAACCCTGGCCATGGCCCTGTCCACGGTCGCCGAAGACGCGGCGGCGCAACTGCGCGACGCACGGGTGTACATACAACTCAGCGACGGCGGTTGGCTGGAGTTTTCCAGCCCGCGCTATTGGCGGGCGCGCGCCACCCCCTTTGGCCTGCTGCTGGGCGGGGTGGGGGCGGTCGGGCTGGCGACAGCCCTGCTGCTGTGGCTGACCGGACGTCTGGTCCGCCCGTTGGAGGCGATGGCCGAGCAGGCGATCCGCCCCGACGACCGGCTGCACCCGCGCCCCCTGCCGGAAGACGGGCCGGAGGAGGTCGCCGCCATCGCGCGCGCCTTCAACCGCACGCGCGCCGTGCTGCGCGACATGATGGAGGGGCGCACCCATCTGTTGGCGGCGATCAGCCATGATCTGCGCACCCCGGCCACCCGCCTGCGTCTGCGCGCCGAATATGTCGAGGACGAGGCGCTGCGGGCCAAGATGATGGCCGACATCGACGAAATGGCGGCGATGGTCACGGCGACGCTGGAGTTTCTCAGCGACGACGTTCTGCGCGAGGACGTCGAGGTCGTCGCCTTCGCCAGTCTGCTGCAAAGCCTGTGCGACGATTACGCCGACACCGGATCGCCGGTGATCTACCAGGAGCCGCCGCCGCTGCAATTCACCGCCGTGCGCACCATCTTCGGCGGCGGCGGCCCCAGCCCCGACCGTTTCGACCAACCGCGCCCGCTGCGCCTGTCCGGCCGCCCGGCCAGCCTGCGCCGCGCCTTCGCCAATCTGATCGACAACGCCCTGAAATACGGCGAACGGGCCTTTGTGTCGGTGGACGCCGACAGCGCCGAAATCACCGTGGACGTCTGCGACGAGGGGCCGGGCGTCCCCGAAGCCGAGTTGCACAACGTGTTCAAGCCCTTCGTCCGGTTGGAAGGGTCGCGCAACCGCAAAACCGGCGGCAGCGGCCTGGGCCTGTCCATCGTCAAGTCGATCATCGAAGCGCATCAGGGCCGCATTGAATTGTCCAATCGCGCCGACGGCGGCCTGCGGGTGCGGGTGACGCTGCCCCGGATGTTGTGAGCGTCACGCGGGTCCGCCCCGCCCCTCCAACAGATCACGCTCGCCGCCCAGCGCCACCGCCATGAAGTCCAAAAAGGCGCGGACCCGGCCCATCATCCGCAGGTCGCGGTGGGTCAGCAGCCATATTTTGATGCCGGTGTCCTCCACCGGCGGGCCGACCCGGCGCAGTTCCGGCATCCGGTCGGCCAGAGCGCAGGGCAGCAGGCCAAAGCCCAGACCCGCGCGCACCGCCTCGACCAGCGCCGCCACCGAATTGACCCGGTAGACGACGCGATCCGTCGTGACCGTTCCTTTCATCCAACGCGCCATGCTGGTGTGGTCGAAGCTTTCATCCACCCCGGCCCAGTCAGCCTCCCCAAGAGGGGCGTCGCCGTGGCGTTCGGCGACCGCAAGGGCGGCGTAGGGGGCGAAGGCCAAACCGGACAGCGCCCGCCCGACCAGAGTGTCCGGTGGTTGGCCGATCAGCCGGATGGCGATGTCGGCCTCCCGCCGGGTCAGGCTCAGCGAGGCCTCGGCGATGGTCACATCGACCCGGATTCCGGGATAGCGCTCGCGGAACGCCGCCAGATGCCGGGGCAGGACATGCATGGCGATGATGTCCACCGTGGTGACGCGCAGCGTGCCGTCGATTTGGGCGTCGCGCCCCGACAAGCGCAGGCTGGCCGCCGCCAGCGTTTCCTCCATCGCCAAGGCGGTGCGGTGCAGATCCTCCCCCGCCGCCGTCAGGGCGTAGCCGCGCGGCAGCTTGTCGAACAGGCGGACGCCCATGGCCCCTTCCAAGGCGGCGATGCGGCGCAGCACGGTCGAATGGTTGACCCCCAGCAGCCGGGCCGCCGCCGACAGCGACCCCTGCCGGGCGACCGACAGGAAATAGCGCACGTCGTCCCAATCATTCTGTGCGTTCATGCAGACACCATATGCGCCAAAACTGAATTCCCGCTTATTTTCGCACAGTGTAGCGTCTGGGGGAATAACGGAGCGCACAGCGGCGTCTCAGCACGACGCGAATGCGTTTCACGATCACGACCCATGGTTCCGTCATGTCCGATTTGATGAGCGATCCCTTTGTGCAATCCAGCGTGCTGCCGCTGCTGCTTGGCCTGCTGGCGGTCGGCGCGCTGCGCCTGATCGGCGGGCGGGTCGGGCGGCTGTGGGCCAGCGGCGGAATCGCCTTGGCCTTTCTGGCGCTGTTCATTCTGGTGATCGGTCTTCCCGCCTTTCCGCCGCCGTCCAGCATGGGGAAGCTGTTCTGGTCGGTCGCCGCCGGTCTGCTGCTGGGGCTGGCCGCCGACGCGCTGAGCCTGCGGGGCCGCGCCGCCTCCGCGCTGGTCGGCGGTTGGTTGCTTCTGGCCTTGGTTTGGATCGCTTGGCCCGGCCTGGATTCGACCCGCGCCTTCGCCACCCTGGCGGTTCTGGTCGTCGTCGGGCTGTGGGCGTCCTTCGCCGACTCCCTGTCGGGGACGGACAAAACCACCGCGCCCGCCGCCGTTCTGTTGGCCTTGGCCCTGTCGGTCGGCGTCACCGCGCTGATCGGCTCCTCCGCCTCCATCGCCCAATTGGGCTTGGCGCTGACCGCCGCGACCGGCGGGTTCCTGCTGTGGAACTGGCCGACCGAGCGTCACGTCTGGGGCGTGTCGGGCCGCGTCGCGCTGGTTCTGCCGCTGCTGATCGCCGCCGTCCTGACCCTGTTCACCCAGGCCGAATCCGCCACGTTGCTGCTCGCGTTGCCCGCCCTGGCGGCGGAAAGCCTGCGCCGCCGTCTGCCCGTCGGCGAGGGCCGCTTCGCCCCGGCCCTGGCGACGGTCGTCGTCACCATCCTGGCGGTGATCCCGGCGCTGGTCGCCATCGCCGCCGCCTATCTGCTGAGCGGGGGCGAGGCGTCGCCTTACTGACCCGGTTCAGCCCGCCATCCATCATCCCGCATCGTCAACCCACTCAATGATTTGGAAAGCCTGACTCCATGAAAAAGATCGTTTCCGCCGCCGTCCTGTTCGCCGCCCTGACCAGCGCCCCGGCCTTCGCCGCCCCGGTCGCCTACAAGGTCGATCCCAGCCATCTCAGCGTCGCCTTCGTCGTCAACCATCTGGGTTTCTCCAACCTGATCGGCCGTTTCAACACGGCCTCGGGCGAGGTCAGCTTTGACAAGGACGCCGTGGACAAGAGCAGCGTGTCGATGACCATCGACGCCGCCAGCGTCGACACCAACCACGCCAAGCGCGACGAGCACCTGCGCTCGCCCGACTTCTTCAACGCGAAGGAGTTTCCCAAGCTGACCTTCAAGAGCACGAAGATCGTCAAGACGGGTGAGAAGACCGGCGCGCTGACCGGCGATTTCACCATGCTGGGCGTGACCAAGCCGGTGACGCTGAATGTCACCTTCAACAAGGAGGGCGTCAGCCCGGCCACGAAGCTGGAGACCGTCGGTTTCTCGGCGCGCGGCACGCTCAAGCGCACGGATTTCGGCATGAAGTACGGCGCGCCCTACATCAGCGACGACATCGAATTGCTGATCGAAGCCGAAGCCACCAAGTAAATTTTGCAGACCATGCGAGGCGCGGCGGCTTTCGTCGCCGCGCCTTTTCTTTTTTGCGGAGACAGGGCATGCCGGAACTGGTCAACGGGGTGTGGGTCAAGGGCGACGTCGCCGCCAGCGAGATCAAGAACGGCGCCTTTCACCGGGAGCCGACCCGCTTTCGCGGCTGGATCACCCCGACGGGCGAACCGGACGAGCGTGGCGAGGCGGCGCGTCCGGCCCAGGCCGGGCGCTATCACCTCTATGTCTCCTATCTCTGCCCGTGGGCCTCGCGCACCCTGATCGTCCGCGCGCTGAAGGGGTTGAACGACATCGTCGGCGTGTCGGTGTCCAATCCGGTGTTGGGCGAGGATGGTTGGACCTACCCGACCGACGAGGACGCCGGGCCAGCCCTGCCGCGTTTCCGTTTTCAGCACCAGCTCTACACCACCAGCGACCCGACCTACAGCGGCAAGGTCTCCGTGCCGGTCCTGTGGGATCGCCAGGACGGGCGCATCGTCAACAACGAATCCGCCGACATCATCCGTATTTTGAACAGCGCCTTTGACGATCTGACCGGCAACCGGCTGGATCTGTACCCGGCGGCCCTGCGCGGCGAGATCGACGCCTGGAACGGGCTGATTTACGAAACGGTCAACAACGGCGTCTACCGCTGCGGCTTCGCCAAGACGCAAAGCAGCTACGACGAGGCCTTCGACTCGCTGTTCGCCACGCTGGCCCGGCTGGAAGATCATCTGTCGCGCAACCGCTATCTGGCGGGCGAATGGCTGACGGAGGCGGATTGGCGGCTGTTCGTCACGCTGGTCCGCTTCGACGCCGCCTATCACGGCGCCTTCAAATGCAACCTGCGCCGCATCGCCGATTGCCCCAACCTGTCGGGCTATCTGCGCGAGCTGCACCAATGGCCGGGCGTCGCCGACACGGTGAAGATCGCCGACATCAAGGCCGGTTACTATTCCATCGCCACGGTCAACCCGACCGGCATCGTGCCCAAGGGGCCGATTCTGGATTTCACCAGCCCGCACGGGCGCGACCATCTGCCCGGTCGCGGGATCCTCACGCGCGGGTGACGGCGAGAGCGGTGCCGTTTCCGCCATAGCCACGGCTTTCCCTTTTCCCCTATTCTGGCGTCCCGCCCACCCCAAGCGCCCCCGTCGCCAAGGTCCAAGGACGCCGCCATGGCCACCGTCGCCGAAGCCCTTGCCGTCGCTGCCGACCATCACCAGTCCGGGCGCTTGGCGGAGGCGGAAACCCTCTATCGGCGGATTCTCGACATCGACCCGGACAACGCCGGGGCGCTGCATCTGTTCGGCGTGCTCGCCGCGCAGTGCGGGGCCTTCGCCATGGCGGTGGAGTTGATCGGGCGGGCCATCGGCCAGAATCCGGGCGTCGCCGAATTCCACCGCCACCACGCCATGGCGCTCGACCGGCTGGGCGACACGCAGGACGCGGCGGACGCCTATGGTCGCGCCGCCGATCTCGCCCCCGACCACGCCGACACCCAATTCAACCACGGCGTCTTGCTCGACCGGCTGGGCCAACGGGCGGCGGCGGCGGCGGCCTTCGGGCGGGCGCTGGACGCCAACCCGCGCCATGCGGCGGCGGCCAACAACCGGGGCCTCGCCCTGCGCGCGTTGGGCCGGACGGAGGAGGCCGCCGACAGCTTCGCGCAAGCCGGGCGGGCCGATCCCGGATTCGGCGCGGCGTGGTATCATCAGGCCTTGGCCCTCGCCGCGTTGGGCCGGTTGGACGACAGCGCCGACGCGCTGCGCCGGGCGGTCGTCGCCGACCCGTCCTTGGTCGGCGCCCACGTCAATCTCGGCAACCGCCTGCCGGAGAGCAGCGACGCCGGGCTGCGCCATTACCAGCACGCCCTCGCCCTCGACCCCCGGCAGGCCGGGGCGTGGCGCGGTCTGGCCCAACAGCGCCACGCGCGCGGCGAGCAGGCGGAGGCCGCCGCCGCCTTCGCCGAGGCCATCCGTCTGGGCGGCGGCGAACCCATCCTGTGGAACGCGCTGGGCACCTGCCGTTTGGCGGCGGGCGACGGGGCGGGCGCGGCGCGGGCCTACACCCAATGGACCGTCAGCGCGCCCGACGACGCCGAGGCCCAGTTCGCTTTGGCGGTGGCGAGCGCAAAGCGCGATCCGGCGCTTGCCGAACGGGCCTATCGTCGCACCACCCGTCTGGCGTGGCGCGACCATCGCCCTTGGGTCAATCTGGCGCTGCTGCGTCTGGCCGACCAGCGCCCGGCGGAGGCGTTGGCGCCGTTGTGCGTGGTGGTGGCGCTGCGCCCGGATCTGGCGGAACCCTATTTCAACCTCGGCCACACGCTGCGCAGTCTGGAACGGGCGGGGGAGGGGGTGGAGTCGTACCGCCGTGCCCTGCAATTGACGCCCGACGACGTCGGCGCGGCCTTCAACCGGGCGCTGGATTTGCAGGAGCTTGGCCGGATCGACGCGGCGGCGGCGGGTTATCGCCACACGCTGGCGCTCGACCCCACCCATCTCGACGCGCTGTGCAACCTCGCCAGCGTCGTCCGCGCCACGGCCCGTTACGCCGAAGCGACGGCGGGCTATCGCCGGGCGCAGATTCTTCAGCCCGACAGCGTCGCCGCCCACCGCAATCTTCTCTCCTCCATCCTCTATGATCCGGGATGGACCGAGGCCATGCGCTTTGCCGAGCATCGCCGTTTTGAGCGTCTGCACGCTGTGCCGCTCCCCCCGCCGACCAAACCCTTCGCCAACAGCCGGGAGCCGAACCGCCGTTTGCGGATCGGCTATTTGTCCGCCGATTTCCGCAACCACCCGGTGGCCCGCAATCTGGAGCCGGTGCTGGCCAACCACGACCACCAGCGTTTCGAGATCACCGCCTACGCCCATGTCGCCCGGCCCGACGACGTGACCGAACGCTTTCGGGGCATGATGGATTGCTGGCGCGACGTCGGCGCGCTCACCGACGCCGAGGTGGCGGAACGGATCCGCGCCGACGCCATCGACGTTTTGGTGATCGTCGCCGGGCGTTTCGACGCCAACCGCCCGCTGGTCGCCGCCCATCGCGCGGCCCCGGTGCAAATCAGCCTGTATGACGGGGCGACCAGCGGCCTGTCGGCGATGGACTACATCCTGACCGACCGGGTGATGACGCCGCGCGGGCGTTGGGCGGGCGAGGACGCTGAGCGATTCGCCGAACGCCCGATCCGCCTGCCGACCCTGTTCGCCTATTCCCCGATCACCGACGCGCCCGCGCCGGTTCCGCCGCCCTCGCTGACGCGGGGATTCGTCACCTTCGGCAGCTTCAACAACCCGGCCAAGCAATCGGACGAGGTTCTGGCGCTGTGGGGGCGGGTGTTGCGGGCGGTTCCCGGTTCGCGGCTGGTGTTGAAATACAAAAACCTCTACGCCGCCCCGGACTTGGCCGACCGCGCCCGCCGGGTGGTCGCGGAGCAAGGCGTCGATCCCGCCCGCGTGCTGACCCCCGCCACCTTGCAGGACCGCCAGCATCATTTGGCGCTCTATCACGGAATCGACGTCGCTCTCGACCCCTTCCCCTTCTGCGGCGCGACCACCAGCTTTGAAGCCTTGTGGATGGGGGTTCCGGTGGTGACTCTGCCGGGCGGCAACATGATGAGCCGCTGGTCGGCCTCGCTCCTCTCATCCGTCGGCCTGCCGTCGCTGATCGCCGACAGCGCCGACGCCTATGTCGGAATCGCCGCCGCTCTGGCCGCCGACCCGGAGCGGTTGAGCGCCCTGCGCGCGGGCCTGCGCGCCCGCGTCGCCGCCGCGCCTTTCTTGAACGGCCCGCACAAGGCCCGGCAGATGGAACGGGTGTATCAAGCGCTGTGGCGCCGGTGGCGCCGGGGCGCTTAAACGGAAAGCGGATTTCAGGCCGAAACGGCCCGATCCTTCACCGCGCCGATCAGGAATTCCTTGTTCCCCTCCGGGCCGGTGATCGGACTTTCGGTGACGTCCAGCACACGCCAGCCGTCCAAGCCATCCAACCACGCCCGGATTCGGTCGCAAACCTCTTGATGGAGTTCGGGTTCACGGACCACGCCGCCTTTGCCGACGCGGCCCTTGCCGACCTCGAATTGCGGTTTGATGAGGGCGACCAGACGTCCGCCGGGAACCACCAGGGCCAACGCGGCCGGGAGAACCACCTCCAGCCCGATGAAGCTGGCGTCGCACACCACCAGATCGACCGCATCGGGGATCTCGGCGTTGGTCAGACGCCGGGCGTTGGTTTTTTCCAGCACGACGACGCGGGGATCGGTGCGCAGCTTCCAGGCCAATTGGCCATGGCCGACATCGACGGCGAAGACCTTGGCGGCCCCGCGCGTCAGCAGCACGTCGGTGAAACCGCCGGTGGACGCGCCGACGTCCACGGCGGTCAGGCCGGTCGGGTCGATGGCGAAGACGTCCAGCCCCTTGACCAGCTTCAGCCCGCCGCGCGACACCCAGGGGTGATCCTGCCCCTTCAGCGCCAGCGGCGCGTTTTCGGCCAGCAGGTCGCCCGCCTTGTCGATGCGCTTGGTGTCGGAATAGACCAGCCCGGCCAGAATCAGCGCCTGCGCCTTGGCCCGGCTGTCCACCAACCCGCGCTCCACCAGCGCCACATCGGCCCGCAGCTTCGCCATGTCAGGCCCGCGCCGCCGCGTTTTCGAGGCCCAGCGCCTGCACGGCGGTCGCCACGATGTGACGCGCGGTCAGGCCCGCCGCTTCATACTGCTTGGCGGGCGAATCATGGTCGAGATAGAGGTCGGGCAGCACCATCGGGCGGATCTTCAAACCGCGATCCAACAGGCCGGACGTCGCCAGGAACTGCAAGACGAAGCTGCCGAACCCGCCGACCGAGCCTTCCTCGATGGTGATGAGCACCTCATGCTCGCAGGCCAGACGGCGGACCAGATCCTCGTCCAGCGGCTTGGCGAAACGGGCGTCGGCCAGGGTGGTGGACAGGCCGCGCGCGGCCAATTCCGCCGCCGCCTTGCGCGCCTCGGCCAGACGTCCGCCATAGCTGAGGATGGCGACCTTGCTTCCCTCTTGCAGGACGCGGCCCTTGCCAAGCGGCAGCACCGACCCGCGTTCCGGCATCTCCAGCCCCACGCCTTCGCCGCGCGGGTAGCGCAGCGCCGACGCGCGGTCGTCGATGGCGGCCTGAGTCGCCACCATGTGCATCAGATCGACCTCGTCCGCCGCCGCCATCAGCACGATGTCGGGCAGGCAGCCGAGATAGGCGACGTCGAAGGCCCCGGCGTGCGTCGCCCCGTCCGACCCCACCAGCCCGGCGCGGTCGAGCGCGAAGCGCACCGGCAGATGCTGCAACACCACGTCGTGGATCACTTGATCGTAGGCGCGTTGCAGGAAGGTGGAGTAGATGGCGCAAAAGGGCTTGAACCCTTCCGTCGCCAGTCCGGCGGCGAAGGTCACGGCGTGCTGTTCGGCGATGCCGACGTCGAAACAACGATCCGGGAAACGCTCGGCGAACAAATCCAACCCGGTGCCTGAGGGCATCGCCGCGTTGATGGCGACGATGCTGGAATCGGCTTCGGCCTCTTTGATGAGCGATTGGGCGAAGACGCGGGTGAAGGTCGGCGCGTTGGATTTCGGCTTGGCCTGCGCGCCGGTGACGACGTCGAATTTGGCCACCGCGTGCAGCTTGTCCGCCGAGGCCTCCGCCGGGCCGTAACCCTTGCCCTTTTTGGTGACGACGTGGATCAACACCGGCTTGCCGTCGTCGGCGTCCCGCACATTTTGCAAGACCGGCAGCAGATGGTCCAGATTGTGGCCGTCGATCGGGCCGATGTAATAAAATCCCAGCTCCTCGAACAGCGTGCCGCCCGTGACCATGCCGCGCGCGTATTCCTCCGCCCGGCGGGCGACGTTGCGCAGCGGGCGCGGCAACTGGTCGGCGATCTCCTTGGCGAGATGACGCAGGCTGAGATAGGGCTTGGACGAAATCAGGCGCGACAGATAGGCGCTCATCGCGCCGACCGGCGGGGCGATGGACATGTCATTGTCGTTCAGGATCACGATCAAGCGCGATTTGGTCGAGGCGGCGTTGTTCATCGCCTCATAGGCCATGCCCGCGCTCATCGCGCCGTCGCCGATCACGGCGATGACGTTGCGCCGCTCCCCCTTCATGACGCTGGCCACCGCCATGCCCAACCCGGCGGAGATGGAGGTGGAGCTGTGGCCGGCGCCGAACGGGTCGTACTCGCTCTCCGTCCGCTTGGTGAAGCCGCTGAGGCCGTCGCCCATGCGCAGGGTGCGGATGCGGTCGCGCCGTCCGGTCAGAATTTTGTGTGGGTAGCATTGATGGCCGACGTCCCAGATCAGCCGATCATAGGGCGTGTCGAACACATAATGCAGGGCGGCGGTCAACTCAACCACGCCCAGTCCGGCCCCCAGATGGCCGCCCGTCACCGACACGGCGGCGATGGTTTCGGTGCGCAGTTCGTCGGCGAGTTGGCGGAGCTGTTCGGGCTTGAGCGCGCGCAGATGGGCCGGAGTCGGGCACAGGTCGAGCAGCGGGGTTTTGGTGACGGTCACGTCGGTTGTTCCTCCGCTCAGGCGCGCCGCGCGACGACGAATTCGGCGACCGCCTTCAACAGATGGGCGCGGCCCTCGAAAATGTCCAAATGCGCCACGGCTTGCCCGGCCAGCATGTCGGCCTGGGCGCGGGCGCGGTCACGGCCCAGAATGGAGACGAAGGTCGCCTTCCCGGCCTCGGCGTCGCGCCCGACGCTTTTGCCGGTTTCCGCCTCGGTCCCCTCGACGTCCAGCAGATCATCGACGATCTGGAAGGCCAGCCCCAAATCATGGGCGTAGGCGCGCAGGGCGGTCCGTTGCGGCGGCGAAGCCTTGCCCAGAATTCCCCCGGCCTCGCAGGAAAAGGCGATCATCTCGCCGGTTTTCATGCGTTGCAGGCGGGTCGTGGTCCCCAGATCGAAGGCTTCGCGTTCGGCGATCAAATCCAGCATCTGGCCGCCGACCATGCCGTGACCGCCCGCCGCCTTGGCCAGCGCCGCGACCAACTGGCAGCGGATGTTGGGGTCTTCATGGGTTTCGTGATCGGCCAACAGCTCGAACGCCAAGGTCAGCAGGCCGTCGCCCGCCAGAATGGCGGTCGCCTCGTCGAACGCCTTGTGGCAGGTCGGCTTGCCGCGCCGCAGGTCGGAATCGTCCATCGCCGGAAGATCGTCGTGAATCAGCGAGTAGCTGTGGACCATCTCCACCGCCGCCGCGACGCGCACCGCGCAATCGGGGTTGACGCCGAACAGATCGGCCGATTGCAGGACCAGAAAGGGCCGCAGCCGCTTGCCGCCGTTCAGGCAGCCATAGCGCATGGCGTCGAACACCCGCGCCTCAGCCAGATCGGTGGAGGGCAGCAAACGACCGATGGTGTCTTCGACGGTCCGCGCGCAATCGGCCATCGCCTGTTTCAAAATGGTCTGCACGTCAGTCAATCCGGGCGGGTTCGGCGCCGATGGTTCCATCGGCGCTCACGGTGATGCGGTCGATCTTGGCCTGGGCGTCGCGCAGCTTGGCTTCGCAATGGCGCTTCAGGGCGGTGCCGCGCTCGTAGGACGAAATGGCGTCGTCGAGCTTGCCGCGTCCTTCTTCAAGCTGGCGGACGATCCGTTCCAACTCGGCCAGGGCGTCCTCGAAGCTGAGGGCGGCGATGTCCGGCGGAACGGAGGCCAAAGACGGGGCGGGGGCGATCATCGAAGAAGAGGACATGGCTGAACCGTGGTGAACCTGCGTTGGCGAAGGTAGGCTCCCCCTTCGTCCGGCGCAAGACTTGTGGCGGTTCGCCGTCCTGTCCACAGAGGGTGAAGGGCCGCTTTGCGGGCGGCCTCACCCCGTCAGCAATACATCAACTCGCGCACATGGGCGGCGCTGGCCGACGCCAGAGCGCGCAGGTTGTAGCCGCCTTCCAACACCGAAACGATGCGGGCGCCGCAATGGGTGCGGGCCAACTCGCCCAGCTTGCGCGTCGCCCAGACGAAATCATCGTCGATGAAGTGCAACCCGGCCATCGGATCGCGCGAATGGGCGTCGAATCCCGCCGAGATGATGAGCAGATCCGGTTTGAAATGGTCGATGGCGGGCAAGACGATGTGGGTCATCGCGTGGCGGAATTCCGGCGACCCGGCCATGGCGGGCAGGGGGGCGTTGACGCAGTTGCCGTATTCGCCCTTTTCGCCCGCGTCGCCGGTGCCGGGATACAGCGGCGATTGGTGGGTCGAGCAATAGAGCAGGTCAGGGTCGTGCTGGAAAATATCTTGGGTGCCGTTGCCGTGATGCACGTCGAAATCCATGACGGCGACCCGCTGCAAGCCATGGGCGGCCCGCGCGTGAAAGGCGCCGACGGCGGCGTTGTTGAACAGGCAGAAGCCCATCGGCTTTTCCCGTTCGGCGTGGTGCCCCGGCGGGCGGACGGCGCAAAAGGCGTTGCGCGACTGGCCGGTCGCCACGGAATCCACCGCCGCGACCACCGCGCCCGCCGCGCGCAAGGCGGCCTCGCCCGAACCCGGCGACACCACCGTGTCGCCGTCGATGCCGACATGCTCGGTCGCCGGGATGGCGCTCATCACCCGATCAATGTGTGATTGCGGATGGGCGCGCAGAAGCTGTTCCACCGTCGCGCGCGGCGCTTCCTGCCGTTCGAGCATGTGGAACTCTTCCGTTTCCAGCGCGGCCAGGACGGCGCGCAGGCGGTCGGCGCATTCCGGGTGGCCCAGGCCCGTGTCGTGATCCAGGCAAGCCGCGTGCGTGAACAGGGTGGTGAACATGGCGGTTCGGTCGTTTTTCGTTGGCGTTCAGGACGTTTCCCAACACCATTCTTCCCGGATCGCTCATGAAAGTACAGGTGGAATGCAGGACGATTCGTCACATCCACAACCGGCGCCGATCCCCTTTCGGTGGGGAGTGGCGGCTGGTTTCAAATGATCCGTTCGATTACGAAACGATAGATCCCGTCAAGCTGGTCGCTCGACCGCAGGGCGTTTCCGGTCGCTTCGCAAAAAGCTGGGAAATCCTTGACCGCGCCGGGATCGGTCGCCTCCACCGTCAAGGTGTCGCCGATGGCGATGGCCTTCAACGCCTTGCGCGCGCGCAAGACCGGCAGCGGGCATTGCAAGCCCTTGGCGTTCAACGGGTAATCAGTCATGGGATGAGCGTAGCCGAGCCTCCGTCTCCTGTCCATGCGGTCGGTTGCACGAGAGATGGGGCGAGGGGCGCCGCCTTCTGTCATATGCCGGATATCCACAAGTGGACAAAATTGCTCAAGCAGGAATATGATTGAACACAAAGTATTTTCTTGCCGGACGGCCTGCGCCGCCCGAGCTTGAAGGATCTGTGAACGGTCAAGGCGACGGTAGCCCATGAAAATTGAGGATTTGCAGGCCAACGCCCGGCGCGCGAGCGCGTTGCTGAAGGCCATGTGCAACGAACGCCGGTTGCTGATCTTGTGCTATTTAAGCCAGGGCGAACGCTCCGTCGGCGAGCTTGAAGATCTTGTGGGCTTGAGCCAGTCGGCTTTGTCGCAGCATCTGGCGCGGCTGCGTCGTGACAAGCTGGTGCGCACCCGACGCAGCGCGCAGAACATCTATTATTCTCTGAATGGGCATGAGGCGCAGACCATCATGGGGACTCTGCACAGCCTTTATTGCGAGCCATCCGAATTCGCCACGGACGACGACAGCATGACGGTTGACGCCTCATCCAACCACGACCACGCGCCGGTTTAAGCCAGGTCCGAGTGACGGGGTGCGGCCCCTCCCGTTCAGTCGGCCCAGCGCCCCACCAACGCCGCTCCCCCCAGAACAAGCCAGCCAATGATGAGGGCCGACCCGCCCAACGGGGCCGTCATGCTGATCGGCAGGTTGATAGACAGGGCAGTGGTGTAGAGCGTTCCGCAAAACAGCAAGATTCCAACGACGAACAGCCAGCCAGCCAGCCGCGTCAGCCAGCGCGCCGCGCCGCTGGATCGCCGCGCCAGAAGCGCCAACGCCAACAGCGCCAGAGCGTGCCAAAGCTGGTATTCCCCCGCCAATTGAAACAACCCCTGCGCGTGCGAATCCCCGGCCAAACCGTGGCGGGCGTAGGCTCCGGCCCCCACGGCGATGGCGCCGTTGACGCTGGCGAAGGCGATCCACCCACGATTGATGTCCGTCATCAAAAAATCCCGTTTTGTGATTTGGCGGCAGAGCGAAACGGATGGCTGTTTGGTCGGCTCAGGGGCGGGAAAAATTGGCCCGCAATTTGCTGGTAACGGTTCGCAGAGCCGATTTTAGCGACCCCACAGTGCGACTCCAAGACCGGATGTGCAACCTGATTTGCATTTTGCCAAAGACCCGCCATGGACGGTGACATTTTGCATCATGGTACGGCCAAAACCGGGGCCTTGTTTGACCCCGCCACCCTTCTGCGTCTGGCCTTGGCCACGGCGAAACCCGCCGCTGAGGCGCGCGGCGTCGCCCTGGATTTGGCGGTTTTGCCTGACACGCCGCGCGGTCTTGTCGGGGATGTCGGCGCGGTCGGATTTCTGGTGAACGCCCTGTTGCTCAGCGCCATCGACAACAGCCCATCCTGCCCGCTGACGTTGCGTCTGTCCGTTCAGTCCAACGGCTCCGATCACGCGGCTTTGCGCATTGCGATGAGAGGATGTTTTGACGTTGTCGATGGTTTTGGCCTGGGGATGGCGCAGCGATTGATGGCGGAACGGGGCGCGCGGTTGACCATCGAGTCGTCGCCTGGAACCGAGCAGACCATCCTGCTGGTCATGCCGGTTGGATTGCCCGCCCGGATGACCGACGCCGAACGGTTGATGAGCTGGGCGCGCACCCGGGGCGGGCGTTTGCTGGTGGTCGATGATAGCGCAACCAACCGGATGGTCACGGCGGGGCTGCTGTCCAAGGTCGGCTTTTCGGTGGAACTCGCCACCGGCGGGGCGGAGGCGGTGGTCGCCGTCGCCAAATCGGCGGTTCCGCCCGAAGCCGTGTTGATGGACGTCGCCATGCCCGACGTGGACGGCATCGCGGCGACCACCACCATCCGCTCCTTGTCGGGGGAGCGGGGGCGCATTCCAATCATCGCCGTCACCGCCAACGCTCAGCCCGAAGACCGCAGCCGTTGTTTGGCGGCGGGGATGAACGACTATGTCACCAAGCCGGTGCGCCGGGCCGATTTGCT
This sequence comes from Azospirillum sp. FG154, assembly GCF_057809575.1. Taxonomy (NCBI): domain Bacteria; kingdom Pseudomonadati; phylum Pseudomonadota; class Alphaproteobacteria; order Rhodospirillales; family Azospirillaceae; genus Azospirillum; species Azospirillum sp. FG154. The sequence goes on from NZ_JBMDKF010000036.1 coordinate 17,843, forward strand.
GGCGGCGTTGGAGCGATGGCTGACCCCACCGGGCTGAGCGGGGCGCAACCTCCAAGACTCTGACGTCAAAAGGACGAGTTCGGCTCCAGAAGGAAAGCGGCTTCCTCCGCCGTGCTGTCTCGCCCAAGGATGGCGTTTCGGTGTGGGAAACGCCCGAACCGTTCGATCACCGCCCGGTGCCGGTTGGCGTAATCCACGGTCACGGCGTCGCCCACCCGTTCGCTGAACAGCGCGACGGAACGATTCTGACTGTCCATATCCTCGTGATGCTCCAACGGCAGATAGAGGAAGATCCGCTCGTCCGTCGTGCATTCCAGATCAAAACCGTTGGCCAGCGCGTGTTCAGCCACGGCGCGGGCCTTGGCGTCGGTGGCGAAGCTGCGGGGATCGCCCCGAAAGATGTTGCGCGGAACCTGATCGAGCAGGATGCACAGCGCCAGACAACCGTCCACGTCCTCCATCCAGGAATCATAGTCGCCACGGGCGGCGGCGGCGTGTGGCTCGCCCAGCGTGTCGGCGACCGCGCGGTCGAAACTGTCCGACTTGCGGAACCAATAGGGCTTCATCGCGTCGTCGAACCAAAAATCCACGATCTCGTCGATCAGACTGTCCACCATCGCCGTTCCTCGCTCTCAAGCCCGACAGACCCTGTTCCCCAAAACCAAACAGGGCGCCCGAAGGGGCGCCCTGTCCAGTCGAAAATCACACAAGCGAAACAGACCGCTTAGTGCAGCGTGCTCCACAGCTTGCGCTTGGACGCGTACATCAGACCGGCCAGCACCAGCAAGAACAGGATGACCTTGACGCCCATCTGCTTGCGCTCGTCCAGGTGCGGCTCCGCCACGAAGGTGAGGAAGGTCGCGACGTCCTTGGCTTCCTGCTCCACCGTCGCCTTCGTGCCGTCGGCGTAGGTCACGCCGTCGGGCTGAAGGATGTTCGGCATGCCGACCTGATGGCCGGGGAACACCTTGTTGTAGTTCATGCCCGGCATCAGGTTGACGCCAGCGGGCGCCGGATCCTCAAAGCCGGTCAGGAAGCTGTAGATATAGTCTTCGCCACCGACGCGGGCCTTGGCGATCAGCGACAAGTCCGGCGGCAGAGCGCCGTTGTTCGCCGCACGGGCCGCGTTGTCGTTGGGGAACGGCGACGGGAAGCGGTCGGCGGGCAGGCCGGGGCGCATGAACATCTCGCCCGCGTCGTTCGGACCAGCCTGGACTTCGTAACCGGCGGCCAAGGCCTTCAGCTCGTCATCCTTGAAGCCGATGCCCGCCAGCGTGCGGATCGGGACCAGACGCATCGAATGGCAGGCCGCGCAGACTTCCTTGTAAATCTGGAAGCCACGCTGCGCCGCCGCCTTGTCGATGGTGCCGAACACGCCGGAATGCGGCCAGTTCTGCTTGTCGAGATGAACGGCTTCCGACGCCTGCGCGGCCCCGGCGAGGCCGAGAGCCAGCGCCGCCGAGAGGATTGCAGTCTTCAACGCGCGCATCAGGCCTTCTCCATCGGCTTGGCGTGGGCACCGCCCTTCAGAACGGCTTCGCTGATGCTGTTGGGGAGCGGCAAAGGCCGTTCCAGTTTGCCCAACACCGGCAGCAAAACCAGGAAATGGAAGAAGTAATAGACGGTGCCGATCCGGGCGATCAGCAGCCACGACCCTTCGGCGGGCATGGCGCCGGCGTAGCCCAGCACCAGACCGTCGATGGCCAGGATCCAGAAGAACTGGCGGTAGATCGGACGGAACTTGCAGCTCCGCACCTTCGACGTGTCAAGCCACGGCAGAACCAGCAGGAGCGCGATGGAGCCGAACATGGCGATGACGCCGCCCAGCTTGTCGGGGATCGCGCGCAGGATGGCGTAGAAGGGCAGGAAGTACCATTCCGGCACGATGTGCGCGGGCGTCACCAACGGGTTCGCCGGGATGTAGTTGTCCGGATGGCCCATGTAGTTCGGCATGAAGAACACGAACGCCGCGAAGACGATGAAGAACACGACGACGGCGAAGCCGTCCTTCAGCGTGACGTACGGGTTGAACGGCACGGTGTCCTGCGGACCCTTCGGCTCGATGCCGAGCGGGTTGTTCGAGCCGCAGACGTGCAGCGCCGCCGTGTGCAGGATCACCAGACCCAGCAGGACGAAGGGCAGCAGGAAATGCAGCGCGAAGAAGCGGTTCAGCGTCGGGTTGTCGACCGAGAAACCGCCCCACAGCAGCGTGACGATGGGGTCGCCGACGATCGGGAAGGCCGAGAACAGGTTCGTGATGACGGTGGCGCCCCAGAAGCTCATCTGGCCCCACGGCAGCACGTAGCCCATGAAGGCGGTGCCCATCATGACGAGGAAGATGATGACGCCCAGGATCCACAGGATCTCGCGCGGCGCCTTGTAGGAGCCGTAATAGAGACCACGGAACATGTGAATGTAGACGGCGATGAAGAACATCGACGCGCCATTCGCGTGGACGTAACGCAGCAGCCAGCCGTAATTCACGTCGCGCATGATGCGCTCGACCGAATCAAAGGCCAGCGAGGTGTGCGAGGAATATTGCATCGCCAGGAACAGGCCGGTGGCGATCATCACCACCAGCATGATTCCGGCGATCGCGCCGAACGCCCACAGATAATTGACGTTCCGGGGCATCGGGTAGTGGTTGTACTCGTGATCCAGCATCGTGAAGATCGGCAGACGGCTGTCGATCCAGTTCACGAGTGGATTCTTGAATTTCGAGGCTTGAGCCTGAGCCATTCTCGGGGTCTCCAGAACCTGGGTGCCGCTCAACCGAGCCGGATCTTGGTATCGCTCGTGAAAGCGTACGGCGGAAGGACGAGGTTGGCGGGGGCCGGACCCTTGCGGATGCGCCCAGCGGTGTCGTAGTGCGAACCGTGGCAGGGGCAGAACCAGCCATCGAAGTCGCCGCGCGGGTCGGTGACTTTCTGCCCCAACGGGACGCAGCCCAGATGCGTGCAGATGCCGATGACGATGAGCCATTCCGGCTTCTTGACGCGGGCGCTGTCGGCCACCGGATCGCGCAGGTCGCCGAGGTTGACCGTCTTGGCCAGCTCGATTTCCTTGGCGTTGCGGTGACGGACGAACACCGGCTTGCCGCGCCATGTGACGGTGATGGCCTGGCCTTCGGCGACCGGGGCGAGATCGACGTCGATGGACGCCAGCGCCAGGGTGTCGCGGGCCGGATTCATGCTGTCGATGAAGGGCCATGCCGCCGAAGCGGCTCCGACAACGCCAACCGCGCCGGTGGCAAGGTACAGAAAGTCGCGACGGGTGGAACCGTCGCCGGAGGCCGCGTGGCCACCCGTCCCGGGCGGATGCGTGGTCTGAGCCATAAGCCTGTTTCTCCTCAAGGCATGCCCGACGTGCGCAAATCCACGCCGGACGACCGATGGACCGTTCTGTAGCACGACTTGACGGGCTTGTCCGCCGGGTGGATGAACCTTGTGGGCATGCCGCGTCGTTCCAGAGCCTATGACTCTGGTGTTTCGGGGTTGCGGTATACCGTCGCGACGCCCACTTGAAAAGGCTTTGTCGCCGGACATGGTGTCGCGCGTTGCGTTGCAGCATTAGTTTGTGGGCATAAGAAAGCGTTTTCCATAGGATTTCCCATGCGACTCGTCCTGTTTGAACCCGACATTCCGCAGAACACCGGCACGCTGATGCGGCTGGCGGCGGGGCTGGGGCTGCCGCTCGACCTTATCGAACCCTGCGGATTCGTTTTGGACGACCGTCGGCTGCGCCGGGCCGGGATGGATTATCTCGATCATCTGACCTGGATCCGTCACAGCTCTTGGGAAGCCTACGCCGCCAGCCCGCAGGCCGGGCGTCTGGTGCTGCTGACCACGCGCGCGGCCCAGCCTTACACCCGCTTTTCCTTCGCGCCCGACGACCGAATCCTTGTGGGGCGGGAAAGCGCCGGGGTGCCGGACGCGGTTCACGACGCCGCCGACGCCCGTCTGGTCATTCCGCTTCGCCCGCCCGCCCGGTCCTTGAACGTTGCGATCAGCGCCGCGATGGTGTTGGGTGAAGCGCTGCGGCAAACCGCCCCACCCGATTTCGCCGCAGCCGATCTCGCCGCCCACGCCGCAGCCACGAGCATGCCATGACCGCCGCCGTTCCGACCGACTCCGTCGCGCCCGACTCCGCCCTCGTCGACGCCCGCAAGGCCCGCGCCGTCGCCTGGTTCGCCAGCCTACGCGACCGTATTTGCGCCGGGTTCGAGGCGCTGGAGGACGAGTTGACCGGCACGCACGCGGATCTGCCGCCGGGCCGCTTCGAGCGGAAAAGCTGGACCCGCCCCGACCACGCGGGCGGGGAGGGCGGCGGCGGCACGATGGCGGTGATGAAGGGCCGGGTGTTCGAGAAGGTCGGCGTCAACATCTCGGTCGTGCATGGCGTCTTCAGCCCGGAATTCCGCGCCACCATCCCCGGCGCGGCGGAAACCGGCGAATTCTGGGCGGCGGGCGTCAGTCTGGTGGCGCACATGCGTTCGCCCCTGGTTCCGGCCACCCACATGAACACCCGCCATCTGGTGACGACCAAGGGCTGGTTTGGCGGCGGCGCCGATCTGACGCCGATGGTCGCCGACGATCAGGACACGGCGGATTTCCACGCCGGGCTGAAAGCGGCCTGCGACCGCCACGACTCGGGCTATTACCCGAAATACAAGGAATGGTGCGACCGCTACTTTTTCCTGCCGCACCGCAACGAGACGCGCGGCGTCGGCGGCATCTTCTTCGACGGCCTCGATTCGGGCGATTGGGAGGCGGATTTCGCCTTCACCCAGGACGTCGGCGGGGCCTTTTTCGAGACCTACGCGGCCCTCGTCCGCCGCCACATGAACCGCCCCTGGACGCCCGAGCAGCGCGAACACCAGTTGGTGCGCCGGGGCCGCTACGTCGAATTCAATTTGCTCTATGACCGGGGCACCACCTTCGGTCTGAAGACCGGCGGCAACACCGAAGCCATCCTGATGAGCCTGCCGCCCGAGGTGAAATGGCCGTAAGGGTCAAGCGTCCATAAGGCTCCGCGCCGCTTCCAGACAGGCGGCGCGGTCGGCCTGGAAATCCCCGGCGATCCACCACGCCGCCACCCGCTTCAGCAGCGCCCCCAGCGCCGGGCCGCGCTCCACCCCCAGCGCCAGCAGATCACGGCCCGCGATGGGCAGGCGCAGATCCGGCAAATCCTCGGCCACCGTCAGAGCGGCGCGCACAGCGGCGAGGTCGAGCGGACCGGGCGCGTTCGCCGCCGCCAACAGAAGGAGATCCCGGTAAAGCCCCGCGTCGCCGACGCGGTAAAGCGCTTGGCGCAGCGTCGTCCGGTCATCGGCCGCCGACAGCGCCATCGGCGGTTCGCTCAAGGCCGCCAGCCGGTCGCGCTCGACGTTCGACAGCCGCAGCGTTTCCGCCACCCGCAAGGCGGCGGCGCGGTCGCCGACCAGCACGGCGGCCAAGCGGCAGGTCGGGTCGGGCGGGGCGTCCGCGTCACGCTCCAGCCGGGCCAGACGGTCCAAGCGGGCGGTGTCGGTCGCCGTGGGCAGCAGATGGGCCATCACCCCCTGGTCGATCATCAGCCGCCAAACCTGCGCCGCGTTGGGCGCGGTCAGCAGGCGGAACAACTCGCCGCGCACCCGCTCCCCCGACAGGGTCGGCAGGCGGGGGGCCAACGCGACGCAGGCGGCCAGCGCCTCGGCGTCCGGGGCGCCGCGCCCGTAATGGGCGTAAAAGCGGAAGAAGCGCAGCAGCCGCAACACATCCTCCGTCACGCGGCGCGCGGCGTCGCCGACGAAGCGCACCCGGCCCGCCGCCAGATCGGCCAAGCCGCCAAAGGGATCGTGGATCACCCCGTCGGCGGTGCAGCTCAGCGCGTTCATCGTCAAATCGCGCCGGGCGGCGTCCTCCACCCAATCGTCGGTGAAGGCGACTCGGGCGTGACGGCCAAAGCTTTCGACGTCGCGGCGCAGGGTGGTGATTTCATAGGGCTTGCCGCCGGACAGCGCCGTCACCGTGCCATGGGCGATGCCGGTCGGGATGGCGCGCAGACCGGCGGCGGCCAACAGTTCCATCACCCGTTCGGGCGGCGCATGGGTGGCGATGTCGATGTCCTTCACCGCCCGGCCCAGCCACGCGTCGCGCACGCAGCCGCCGACAAAGCGGGCGTCGGCCCCCCCGGCGGCGAGCGCGGCGAAGACCGCCCGGCTTTCGGGCGCGGTCATCCAGGGTTGGGGCGCGAGGCGGGCGGCGGCGGTCATGGCGCGACGTTACGCGGAGTTCCATCGCTTCGGCAATGGGACGGTCTCGTTTGCGCTTGCCCCCTCCCTAGCCCTCCCCCACTCACGCGGGAGAGGGAACTCCGCTGATCCCCGACAAAGCTCCAACCCCCTCTCCCGCAACGCGGGGGAGGGATGGGGAGGGGGCAAAGCGTCGCCAAACCAACAGGGGAATCCGCATGGCCAAACGCGCTTATCCCGTCGGCTCGAACACAGCCCCCAGCACGTCGCGCAGATTGACCAGCATTCCGGCGGTGGCCCCCCAGATGTAGCGCTGCTCATAGGGGAAGACGTAGAAAAAGCGGTCCTTGCCCAGGAACTCGCGGCTGTGGCGTTTGGGGTTTTCAGGGTCGAGGAAGACCGACAGCGGCACCTCGAACACCTCGGCCACCTCGGTCGGGTCGGGGAGCAGGTCGAAGGGGGGAGTCACCACGCCGACGACCGGAGTCACGCGAAAGCCGGTGCGCGTCACATAGGTGTCGAGCCGACCGATGATCGCGATCCGGTCGCGGGACAGGCCAATTTCCTCGGCGGTTTCGCGCAGGGCGGCGTCCTCCGCCGAGGAATCCTCCGGCTCCAGCCGACCACCGGGGAAGCTGATCTGTCCGGCGTGCGCGCTCAGGGTCGTGGTGCGCTGGGTGAGGATCACCGTCACCTCGTCGCCCCGATCCACCAGCGGCACCAGCACGGCGGCGTCACGCAGAACGGTCGAGGCGGGCGGAGCGAAATCCGGATTCAGGTCATGATCGCCACGCACGCCAAAGACGCGCCCAGCGTCGTCGCCCCGGCCAGGAAAGCGCCGACGAACATCCTCCAACGTCACTCGCCAGGCAGCGCGCCCAGCGCGAAGAAAATCTTGTTGCTCCATAAACCCACCTCGGACTCGCCGTCGTCGCGGACGCGGATGTCGCTGCGATCCACCATCTCGTAGAACACAGGCCGCAGAATGCGCGCGTCCAACCGGTTCTTGATCTCTATGTAGGGCGTCGGCTCTCCGGTTTCAGGGTGATCGACGACACGGATCGGGTGATCGGGTCCAGCCTCGACCCACTGGTCCAGGTTGGTGCGAAAAGACAGAATTTGTTCCGGCCCGCCGCCCGACACCGTCATTTCCACGGCGACGAAGGGTGAATCCTCGACGATGATCCGGCCATGCTCGACCGGCGTCATCAGCCAGAAATCGCCCGCCTCATCCCGCTGCAAAATGGTGGAGAACAGCTTCGCCAACTCGATCCGGCGGATCGGATCGCCATTGTGGAACCATGTTCCGTCACGCGCAATGCGTATGTCGTAGGCCTCCTCCCCCGGCAGGCGGGCGGGCAGGGGCGGGGCGCCGACCGGCGGCGTCAACGCGGCCCGGCGCGCGGGGCGCTTGTCATTCGCCATCTCGTCACCGACTTTCATGCAGGCCATCCGGTTTTTGCGTCGTTCTTCTGCGTATTTTCGCCACACTCGGCCTCTAGGTCCACTAGAGTTGATCCACCAGAGTTGGGCATCCCGCCCCGCCGCCGCCAGACCCGATCCTGATTGAGGGAGCGCCAGACGTTGAACGCATCGGACATCCTGCATGGACAGCCCCCGGCGACGGCGGAGGATCCGCGTCGGCTGATGGCCGAAATCGAATGGCTGGGCGGACGGCTGGCCGAGGTGCGCGCGGGGATTGGCCGCGTCATCTTTGGTCAGCAAGAGGTGGTGGACCGCACCCTGGTCACTCTGTTGGCGGGCGGCCATGTGCTGCTGATCGGCGTTCCCGGTTTGGCGAAAACCCGGCTGGTCGAAACGCTGGGCGCCGTGCTGGGGCTGGGGGAAAAGCGCATTCAATGCACCCCCGACCTGATGCCCGCCGACATTCTGGGGTCGGAGGTGCTGGAGGAGGGCGAGAACGGTCGCCGGTCCTTCCGCTTTCTGCCCGGCCCGGTGTTCAGCCAATTGCTGATGGCCGACGAGATCAACCGCGCCAGCCCGCGCACCCAATCGGCGCTGTTGCAGGCGATGCAGGAGCATCGGGTGTCGGTGGCGGGCCAGTATCACCCGCTGCCGCAGCCCTTCCACGTCCTGGCGACGCAGAACCCGCTGGAGCAGGAGGGCACCTATCCGTTGCCCGAGGCGCAGCTTGATCGCTTCCTGATGCAGATCGACGTCGATTATCCCGACCGCGACGCCGAACGCCGGATGATGATCGCCACCACCAACGCCAGCGACGTCCGCGCGCACGCCGTTCTGTCCGCCGCCGATCTGCTGGCGGCGCAACGGCTGGTCCGCCGCCTGCCGGTCGGCGAGGGGGTGGTGGACGGCATTCTCGACCTTGTGCGCCGGGGCCGCCCGGACAGCACCGATCTGGTCGAGGTGCAGCGTCACGTCGCCTGGGGGCCGGGGCCGCGCGCCAGCCAGGCGCTGATGCTCGCCGCCCGCGCCAGCGCCGTGCTGGACGGTCGGCTGGCCCCGTCGCTGGACGACGTGCTGGCCCTCGCCAAGCCGATTTTGAAGCACCGGATGGCGCTGAACTTCGCCGCGCGCGCCGACGGGGTGACGCTGGACGACGTCATCGACCGCCTGTGCGCGCCGTTGGCGTAACCTTAGCCCAGCGCCGGACCAAACCCACGGGAGCGTCGATGCCGCCCAGCCCCGCCACCGCCCCGAACGCGCCGCCGACCTCCCCCTTGCGCGCCCGCCACCGGGCCGAGGCGTTGGCCTCCACCCTGCCGCCCTTGCTGGTCGCGGCGGAGCGGGTGGCGGCGACCGTCGCGCCGGGCGTTCATGGCCGCCGCCGGGTCGGCTTGGGCGAAACCTTTTGGCAATTCCGCCGCTATCAGCCGGGCGACGCGCCGTCGATGATCGACTGGCGGCAATCGGCGAAAACCCAGCCGGTCTATGTCCGCGAAAACGAATGGGAGGCGGCGCAAAGCGTCTGGTTGTGGCGCGACCGTTCGGCCTCGATGGATTTCCGTTCCAGCCCTGAGCTGCCAACCAAGCGGGAGCGCGCCGATCTGCTGCTGCTGGCCGCCGCCGTGCTGCTGGCGCGCGGGGGGGAGCGGGTGGCGCTGCTGAACTCCGGCGTCCGGCCCGACCATGGCAAGATGGCGGTGGACCGTTTGGCCCGTCTGCTGACCGATCCGCACACCGCCCATGATCCCAACCCGTTGCCGTCGGTGGAACCGTTGCCGCGCCACGCGCAGATCGTGCTGATCGGCGATTTGCTCGCCCCGCTGGCTGAAATCAACGCTGTCGTCGCCGGGTTGAGCGGGCGGGGCCTGCGCGGCCATCTGGTGCAAGTCCTCGATCCGGCGGAAGAAAGTCTGCCCTATGACGGACGCGTCGCCTTTGAAGGGCTGGAGGGCGAGCGCGGTTTGCTGATTCCCCGCGTTGACGCCATCCGAACCGCCTATCATGAACGCCTGCAAGCCCAACGCGACGGGCTGGGCGCCCTGGCGCGCAACACCGGCTGGAGTTTCGCCACCCACCGCACCGACCGACCGCCGCAAACCGCGCTGCTCGGCCTGTGGGGCGCCTTGGCGCGGGAGGCGGTGTGATGACGGCCCGCCTTCCCCCTTTCCCCCCTTCACCCCGGTAAGACGCGCCGATGCTGGGCCTTGGACCAATCGCTTTCGCCACCCCGTGGGTCTTGACCGCCCTGGCCGCCCTGCCGGTGTTGTGGTGGCTGCTGCGCGTCACCCCGCCAGCGGCGCGGCGGGTGCGTTTTCCCGCCATCGCCCTGCTGCGCGACCTGATCGCGCCGGAAGAAACCCCCGCCCGCACGCCCTGGTGGCTGTTGCTGCTGCGGTTGGTTCTGGCGGCGCTGGTGATTCTGGCCCTATCGGGGCCGCTGCTGAATCCGCGCGCCGAACTGCCCGGCGGCGGGCCGCTGCTGTTGGTCGTGGACAATGGTTGGGCGTCGGGCCGTGACTGGCCCAGCCGCAAGCAGGCGATGGACGGCTTGATCGCCCAAGCCGAGCGTCAGGCCCGTCCGGTCATTCTGCTGCCCACCGCGCCGTTGCCCGGCGGCGAGGCCCGTCCCCCCGCGCTGTCGCTGCCCGCAGGCGAGGCGCGCCGTCTGGCCCAAGCGTTGGAGCCGCTGCCCTGGCCGACCGACCGCGCGGCGACTCTGGCTGCCGTTCGCGCGCTCGTCACGCAAGGAAGCATCCGGGGATCGGCTCACGCCGTCTGGCTGAGCGACGGGCTGGGCGACCGCTCCGCCCGCGCCTTGGTCGAGGAACTGCAACGGCTGGGATCGGCGGACATTCTTGATGACTCCACCGACAAGCCGCCGCATCTGCTGCTGCCCCCGGCGACGGAGGGCGCGGCCCTGGTCGCGCGGGTCATCCGCGCCGACCCCGCCCGGCCTGAGCCGGTGACGCTGCGCCTCGCCGCCGCCGACGGGCGGTTGCTGAGCCGCGAAACCGTGGCGTTCGAGCCGGGGCAGCGGATGCGCGAGGTGCGCCTCAATCTGCCCGCCGAGTTGCGGAACGACGCCGCCAGCCTGCGGATCGAGGGCGACACGACGGCGGGGGCCACGGTGCTGTTGGACGAGCGTTGGCGCCGCCGCCCGGTTGGGCTGGTGTCCGGTCGGCCCGAGGGGGAAAGCCAACCGCTGCTGTCCGATCTCCATTACCTCGACCGCGCGCTGTCGCCCTACACCGAGGTGCGGCGCGGCGGAACCCTGGAGTTGCTGAAACGCGACCTCGCCGTGTTGATTCTGTCGGACATCGGCGCGCTCAACGGCAGCGAGGCGCAGGCCATTGACGGTTGGGTCCGCAAGGGCGGCGTTCTGCTGCGCTTCGCCGGGCCTCGTCTGGCCCAGCACGCCGACCCGCTGATTCCGGTGCGGCTGCGGGTGGGCGACCGCGCGCTGGGCGGGGCGCTGTCCTGGTCGGAACCGGCCAAGCTGCAAGCTTTCCCGGCAAAATCGCCGTTCGAGGGGTTGAGCGTTCCCGCCGACGTGCAGGTCAATCGGCAGGTTCTGGCGGAACCGGCGTTGGATTTGGCGGATCGCACCTGGGCGCGGCTGGCCGACGGCACGCCGTTGGTCACGTCCGAACGACGCGGCGACGGTTGGCTCGTGCTGGTTCACACCACGGCAAGCCCGGATTGGTCCAATCTGCCGTTGTCCGGCCTGTTCGTGGACATGCTGCGCCGCATCACCGCGCTCAGCGGCGGGGTGAGCGGCGGCGGGAGCAGCAGCGCCGCCTTGGAGCCGGTTGAGCTTTTGGATGGAACCGGGCGGTTGGTTCCGCCGACCGCCACCGCTTTTCCGATCCCCGGCGACGCCGGTGGGGTTGATTTGGTTGGGCCGCGCCATCCGCCGGGCTTTTATGGCGGCGAAGAATCCCGCCGGGCGCTGAATCTGTCGCCCGCCGTCGGCGCGCTGGAGCCGCTTGGCGCTTTGCCTCGTGGGGTCGGTCGGTCACGCTATGGCGGGCACGGGGAGGTGGCGCTGAAACCGGCTCTTCTGGCGGCGGCCCTGGCGTTGCTGACCGTCGATCTGTTGATCGCGCTGGCCCTGCGCGGCCTGCTCAATCCGGCGGCTTTGCGACGGCGGGGCGGGGCGCTCGCCGGGCTGGCTGTGGCGCTGCTCCTGCTGACGCCGGAGGCCGCGCGCGCCATCGACATGGAGCAAGCGGTGAGGGTCACGGCGGAAACCCATCTGGCCTATGTGCAAACCGGCGACGGCGCGGTGGACGACACCGCGCGCGCCGGGTTGGAAGGGCTGGCGGCGGTCTTGAATCTGCGCACCGCCGTGCAGACCATGGGCGTGGTCGGCGTCGATCCTGAGCGGGACGAATTGGCCTTTTACCCCCTTCTTTATTGGCCTGTTTCGGACAAGCAACAAAATCTGTCCGACCCGGCCCGGGCGCGGGTGAACGATTATCTGCGCGGCGGCGGCGCCATCCTGTTCGACACCCGCGATCAGGCTCCGGACGGTGGCGCGCGCGCGCTGCAACGGCTGGTCGATGGGCTGGAAATCCCGCCGCTGGTCCCGGTCCCGCCCGACCATGTGCTGCGCAAGTCTTTCTATCTTCTGAAAGATTTCCCGGGTCGGTCGGCTGGGAGCGAGCTGTGGATCGAGGCGCGCGAGGGGCGCGGCAACGACGGCGTGTCGCCGGTGGTGATCGGCGGCAATGATTGGGCGTCGGCCTGGGCGGTCAACCGCAACGGGCAGTCGTTGTTCGCTGTCGTTCCGGGAGGCGAACGACAGCGTGAAATGGCCTATCGTTTCGGAATCAATCTGGTGATGTACGCCCTGACCGGCAATTACAAGGCCGATCAGGTCCATGTGCCCGCCATCCTGGAAAGGCTCGGCCAATGATGCCCGCCGACCTGTTGTCCGGCGCGTCGCTCACCTTTGCTCCCCTGTTGCCCTGGAGCCTGTTGGCCCCGCTGGTCGGCGTCGCCCTGCTGGCGGTCGTCCTCGCCGCCGTGCGTCGGGCGCGGGGAAGCCTGTTGCGGCTGCTGGCGGTGTTGGTTCTGGCGCTGGGCTTGGCCAATCCCTCTCTCATTCAGGAAAAGCGCGAGCCGATCAAGGACGTCGTCGTCGTCGTCGTCGATGATTCGCCCAGCCAAGCCATCGGGCAACGCCGCGCGCGCGCCGACAGCGCTCTGGCCGATCTGACGCGCAAGCTGAAGCCCTTTGACGATCTGGAGCTGCGCGTCGTCCATACCGGCGGCGACGGCGGCGGGACGATCAACGAAACCCACCTGTTCGACGCGCTGAACCGCGCCATGGCCGATGTGCCGCGCCGCCGGATGGCCGGGGCGGTGTTGATTACCGACGGGCAGGTTCACGACGTCCCCGACAATCTCGCCAAGCTGGCGGGGATCGGCCCGATCCACACGCTGTTGACCGGCGACCATGACGAGGGCGACCGCCGCATCGCCATCGTCCAGGCGCCAAGCTACGGTCTGGTCGGCAAGTCGGTCGATCTGACCATCCGGGTGGACGACATGCCGGGTCGGCAATCGCCCGACGCGGCGGTGACGTTGAAGCAGGATGGGGGAGCGCCGCGCAGCTTCCGGGTTCCGGTGGGCCGCGATTTCCGCATCGACCTCGCCATCACCCACGGCGGCCAGAATGTGCTGGAGCTGGAGGTCGAGGCCGCCAAACAGGAATTGACCCTGGCCAACAACCGCGCCGCCGTGGTGGTGAACGGCGTGCGGGATCGGCTGCGCGTGCTGCTGGTGTCGGGCGAGCCGCACGCCGGGGAACGGACGTGGCGAAATCTGTTGAAGGCTGACCCGTCGGTCGATCTGGTGCATTTCACCATTCTGCGCCCACCCGAAAAGCAGGACGGCACGCCGATTCGCGAATTGTCGCTGATCGCCTTTCCCATCCGCGAATTGTTCGAGGTGAAGCTCGACGAATTCGACCTCATCATCTTCGACCGCTACCGGCGGCGCGGCGTGCTGCCGCAAATGTATCTGGAAAACATCGCCGATTACGTGCGCAAGGGCGGCGCGTTGTTGGAGGCGTCAGGGCAGGGCTACGCCTCGCCCTTGTCGCTCTACCGCACGCCGCTGGGCGCGATCCTGCCCGCCGCGCCGACCGGCCAGACCATCGACCAGCCTTTCCGCCCGACCGTCACCGAGATTGGGCGGCGGCACCCGGTGACGGCGGATTTGCCCGGCGACCATGTCGGCGGCGAACCGGAGTGGGGCCGCTGGCTCCATCAAGTGGCGGTGACGCCGAACAGCGGCGCGGTCGTCATGCAGGGGGCTGACGAGCGTCCGTTGCTGGTGCTGGACCGGGTGGGGAAGGGGCGGGTGGCGCAATTGGCCTCCGACCAGATTTGGCTGTGGAGTCGGGGGTTCGAGGGCGGCGGCCCGCAGGCCGAGTTGCTGCGCCGTCTGGCCCATTGGCTGATGAAAGAGCCGGAGCTTGAGGAAAACGACCTGCGCACGCGGGTGGACGGCAACCGCATCACGGTGGAGCGCCGGTCCCTGGAACCCGACCCGCGCCCGGTGACGCTGACCACCCCGTCCGACGAAACCAGCCCGCTGTCCCTGACGGAAGACGCCAACGGCCATGCCGCCGCGACCGTGACGGCAAAGGCGCCGGGCATCTACCGCGTCTCGGACGGCGCGCGGACGGCCCTGGCGGTGGTCGGCGCGGTGAATCCGCCGGAGTTGGCCGACGTCCGGTCCACCGGCGACCGTTTGGCCCCGGTCGCCAAGGCCACGCGGGGGGGCGTCCATTGGATCGCCGACAGCCAAAACGGAGCCGGTCTCGAGATCCGCCGCACCCGCCCTGACCGCGACCAGAGCGGCCCGGCTTGGATTGGCCTGCGCGCCAACGGCGATTTCACGGTGACGGGCGTCACCGACGCGCCCCTGGCGCCGGTTGGCGCGCTGCTGGCCTTGACGTTGGGGGCCTTGGCCTGGGGGTGGCGACGGGAGGGACGCTGAGGCAAAAAAATCGTGCGCCCCATCAAACAGGCTGTTGCGCTCCCCGACGCTTCCGATTATGGTGCCGCTCCTTCCGGCGATACAGTGTCGCCGTGACGGTTGGGGCGTCGCCAAGCGGTAAGGCAGCGGTTTTTGGTACCGCCATTCGGAGGTTCGATCCCTCCCGCCCCAGCCAACCTTTCCAGACAAATTGATCCGCGCGCCCAGCCAATTCACGGTGACGCGCAAGCTTTGTCAGCGCTCTCAAAGCCAAGACATTGACGTCTCTTCCTGTGCAGCAATGGGGGAGCGAATGAGCTTTGGGTCTTTCCTGAAAAAATGAAGGGCAAATCCAACGCCGTCCTGTGGCATAAGGGGCCAACCTTGCCACGGGAACCCAGCCGGACATGATTCGTTTCGACAACATCACCAAGCAGAACAGCCACCGGATCCTGTTTCTGGAGGCGTCCGCCGCGCTGAACCGGGGCGAAAAGATTGGCCTTGTTGGTCCCAACGGCGCCGGCAAGACGACGCTGTTCCGCATGATCGCGGGCGAGGAGACGCCGGACACGGGGCAAGTGGCGGTCGAGAAGCTGGTTTCGATCGGCTATTTCAATCAGGACGTTGGCGAAATGTCCGGTCGCAGCGCCGTCGCCGAGGTGATGGACGGGGCTGGGCCGGTCAGCGTCGTGGCGGCGGAGCTGGCGGAGTTGGAAACGGCCATGGCCGATCCCGACCGCGCCGACGATATGGACGCGATCATCGAGCGTTACGGCGAAGTCCAGGCCCGCTTTGAGGAGTTGGGCGGCTATGAGCTGGAGGGCCGCGCCCGCGAGGTGCTCGCCGGGCTGAGCTTCAGCCAAGAGATGATGGACATGGATGTGGGCGGTCTGTCGGGCGGCTGGAAGATGCGCGTGGCGCTCGCCCGCATCCTGCTGATGCGGCCCGACGCCATGCTGCTGGACGAGCCGAGCAACCATCTGGATCTGGAAAGCCTGATTTGGCTTGAGGAGTTTCTGAAGGGCTACGACGGCGCGCTGCTGATGACCTCGCACGACCGCGAGTTCATGAACCGCATCGTCAACAAGATCATCGAAATCGACGGCGGGTCGCTGACCAGCTATTCCGGCGATTACGCCTTTTACGAGCGGCAGCGGGCGTTGCGCGAGAAGCAGCAGGAGGCCCAGTTCGAGCGGCAGCAAGCCATGCTGGCGAAGGAATTGAAATTCATCGAACGCTTCAAGGCGCGGGCCTCGCACGCCAGCCAGGTGCAAAGCCGGGTGAAGAAGCTGGACAAGATCGAGCGTTTCGAGATGCCGAAGCGCCGCCAGGTGGTGGCGTTCGATTTCCCGCCCGCCCCGCGTTCGGGCGAGGACGTCGCGGTCCTGAAAAACGTGCACAAGGGCTATGGCGAGCGGAGCATCTACCAGGGATTCGATCTGACCATTCGCCGCAAAGAGCGTTGGTGCGTGATGGGCGTCAACGGCGCCGGAAAATCAACGCTGCTGAAGCTGGTGGCGGGAACGACCGAACCGGACGCGGGAAGCGTGGTGGTCGGCGCGAGCGTCAAGATGGGCTATTTCTCCCAGCACGCGATGGAGCGGCTCGACGGCGAGCAGACGGTGTTTGAGTCTTTGGAAGCGTCCTTCCCGCAGGCGGGGCAGGGGTCGCTGCGGGCGCTGGCTGGTTGCTTTGGCTTCTCCGGCGATGACGTGGAAAAGAAATGCCGCGTTCTGTCGGGCGGGGAAAAGGCCCGGCTGGTGATGGCGATCATGCTGTTCAACCCGCCGAATTTCCTGGTTCTCGACGAGCCGACCAACCACCTTGATCTCGACACCAAGGAAATGTTGATCGCGGCGCTGGCCGCTTACGAAGGCACCATGCTGTTCGTCTCGCACGACCGGCATTTCCTGGCGACGCTGTCCAACCGGGTGTTGGAGCTGACGCCGGAGGGCATCCACCAATATGGCGGCGGCTACACCGAGTATGTGGCGCGCACTGGACACGAAGCGCCCGGCCTGCGCGGTTGAGTGACGGTCTTCTGACGCGGCTGGCTCCAACGGGTCACGCCGACGCGGCGGCTCAACTCAACGGGCGGTGGGGCAGGGCGACTGTGATCGACACGGTCGTTCCGCCGCCTGGCGCGCTCGTCACCGACAGGACGGCGCCGATCAGTTCGGCCTGTTCGCGCAGACCCAGCAGGCCAAAATGGTTGGCCTGGTCGGTTTCCATGTCGAATCCCGCCCCATCGTCCCGAACGACGACGGACAGCGCCGTTTGATCCGGCTCAACCGCCGAGGTGGCGACGGTCACGGCGACGGTCACGGCGATGGACGGGGCGTTGGCGTGACGGACGGCGTTGCGCAAGGCTTCTTCGATCATCCGGTAAAGGGTTTCGGCGGTCTGCCCGGTCATCGCCTCCGCCGCCTCCGCCACGCCCAGCGTCAGGGCCGAGGCGGTGCGGTCCTGGACCTGCGCGACCAGCCGACGCAGGGCCGGACCAAAGCCGTCGTCGCGCACGGGGGAATAGCGCAATTGCGACACCGCGCTGCGGGCGTGCGCCAACCCTTCCTGCGCGGCTTCGTCGGCGCGGCGGATCTCGTCGGGCAGGCGGGAGGGATCGACCTCCACCAATTTGCGGATCAGGCGAATTTGGGTCAGCAGGCCCAGCAGCGTGTGGGCCACCGTGTCGTGCAGATCGCGCGAGATGCGCAGCCGTTCGCGCACGATGGCGGCGGCGCGGGTTTCGTGGCTGAGGCGTTCGATTTCACGCGTGCGCTCCTCCACCCGCGCGTCAAGCTTTTCGTTGATGCCGGAGAGATCGGCGTTGGTCTGTTGCAGCGTGCGCACCAGCGAGGCGATGGACCGCCCAATCCGCCCGGCCTCATCGCGGCCCCGTGGCATGATGAAGTTGGTGGTCCGCCCGGCGCGCAGGTCGTCGGCGGCCTCGGCCATGGCCTGCAAGCGCCGCATGATCCGGCTGGCGATCAACACGCTGGCCAGCGTGGCGACCAGCCCGCCCAGCGCGATGGCGGTGAAAATCGACGCCGACGCCCGGTCGGCGGTGCGGAAGGCGGTCGCCACCGGCTCGCGCACCATGACGCTCCAGCCCAGGCCGGGGAAGTCGGCGAAGCCGCTGCTGCGCGCGATGCCGCTCAACAGGCCCCGGTCAACGCTGTGGGTCGTGCCGAAGGGATACGCCGACAGATCGACGCGACTGCCGCGCGGGGTCTTTTGCGAGCCGTACAGGACCGTGCCGTCGATGCCCAGCAGCAGCACTTCGGCCCCCGGACGGTCCTTCAGCGTCGCCAGCGTGCCGCGCTGCAACGCCTCAATCCACGACCAACCGAGCGTGACCGCCAGCACGCCCCGGATGTCGCCCGCGCGGTCGCGCACCGGAGCCGACAGATCGACGAAGCGGCGCGGCTCGCCGTTGCGCAGCGGCGGCAACAGGCGGTCGAGCAGCAATTCGCGGTGGACGTCGCCGATGTAGGGGCCGAGAAACGCCCCGGTGAACCAGGGGCGCGCCGCCACGGATTGGCCAACCAGCACCCCGTCGGTTCCGGCGACGATGGTTCCGTTCAGGTCGATGATGCCCGCCCATTCGATTTCGCCCAGCGCCCCTTTCAGGTCGGTCAGCGCCCGGTCGGCCTCCGGTCCCGCCAAATCCCCGTCGCGCACGCCGATCAACGTCGCCGACGCCGCCACCCATTCCCGACGCCCGGCCAGATTGGTGTCGATGGTGTCGATCAGCCGCTGGGCGTGGGTGGCGTAGAGCAGGCCGATTTCCCGCTCCAACGCCTCGCGCGCGTCGCGCATCGTCCAGAAGCCGACGAACAACGCCACCGCCAGCGACACCAGCGCGATGGACCAGCCGATGGCCGCCGCCAAGCGCCAGCGCGGATCCAGGGCGCGCAACAGCCGACGCGCCCGCCGCTGCGGCGGTCGTAGCGGCGGGTTGCGTCCGTCCCGCTCGAAAGTGACGTTCGTCATGCGCGATCCGTGTCTTTCGTCAGTGTCGCCAAGGGTGGGGTTGCGTCATTGTTGGTTGATTGGAAGGCGGCATCATGAAGCATACGGCGCAAACGGTTGTCGAGGAAGTCGCGGCCAGATCCGGGGTTCCGGTCGCCCAGACGGCGGCGACGCTCGACGCCCTGCTGCCGCTGCTGGCGGCGCGGTTGCCCTCGCCAATCTTCGGGCGGTTGCAACGGGTCTTGACCGACGACGGCGACCCGTCTTTGCTGGGCGACCTTTGGAACCGGGATTCGTGATGACGCCGATCCGCATCGTGATCGCCGAGGATCAACAACTGATCCGCCGCGCCTTCGCCAACCTCCTGTCCCTGGAAAGCGACATCGAAATCGTCGGCCTCGCCCCCGACGGGGCCGAGGCGGTGGAACTCTGCCGACGTTTCCGCCCCGACGTGGTGTTGATGGACATCCAGATGCCGCGTCTGGGCGGCATCGCCGCGACCAAGCTGATTCTGTCGGAATTTCCCGGCACGCAGGTGGTGGTTCTGACCACCTTCGACACCGACGATCTGGTGTTCGGCGCGATTTCCGCCGGGGCCGCCGCCTATCTGCTGAAAGACGCGTCGGAGGTCGAGATCCTCGACACCATCCGGGGCGTGATGCGCGGCGAAACCCGCATTTCGCCGCACATCGCCCGCAAGCTGTTCGACGAGCTGCGCCGATCCCGCGCGGTGGAGTTGCCGTCCGGCGCGCAACTGCCCGATCTGGCCGATCTGACCGACCGCGAGCGCGCCATCCTCGATCTGATCGCCCAGGGGCAGAGCAACCGGCAGATCGCCGCCAGCCTGTTTCTCGCCGAAGGCACGGTGAAGAATTACGTCAGCCGCGTTATGGAAAAACTGGGCGTGCAATCCCGTACGGAACTGGCCGTCAAGGCGGTGCGCACGCCCAAAGCCTGACTGGCCGCCGACCGCGCCGATGCGCTAAAGATAAGGCCGGAGCGGAGCGAAGGGAGAGGGCGCGATGGTCGGGGTTGGCATCCGCGTGGCTCTCGCGCTGGCGGCGGCGCTTTTTCTGGGGTCGGACCGGGCGGCGGCGAACGACAGCACCGGCTTTCAGGGCGTCGGCGGGATCGAGCTGACCAGCACCGACGCTATTGAGATGGTGTCAGAGGATCTGCGGATCGGGTTGGACGAGATCCGCGTCGCCTACGTCTTTCGCAACGTCAGCGCCCAGCCGGTCGAGACGATGGTGGCGTTTCCGCTGCCTGAGTTGGATTTGTCGCGCGGCCTGACCGAACCGGCCTGGGGCTTTCCGCAGCGGTCTGATGATTTTCTGGGGTTTCGCCTGTGGATCGACGATCAGCCGATTCAACCCTCCCTGGAGCGCCGGGCCTTTTACAAGGGCCAGGACGTGACCGCGACGGTCGCGGCGGCGGGGGCGCTGATTCTGACGCCCTGGGCGCCGGGGGCCTATGACGATCTGGCCAAAACGCTGGATCCCGCCGCGCTCGCCCGCCTGCGCGCCGCCGGTTTGATCCAATCGGGGGAGGACGAGAACACCCCGCAATGGCGCCTTCGCACACATTATTTCTGGCGGCAGACCTTCCCACCGGGCCGCGAGGTCCGCGTCCGCCACGTCTACAAACCCTTCGTCGGCAGCGCGCTGCTGGGCCGGGCGGCGGAAATCGATGGCCGCAAGCCCGTTGGGCGTCTGGTCGAGGAGACGGGCGCGTCGGACGGCGGCGACCGCTATTGCCTGGACGCGGCGACCCGGCGGGCGGTGGCGGCGGCGGTCGCCCGCAACCCGAAAGACCCCATGCCCTTCAGCGCGGCGGAGATCGAATACATCGTGACCACGGCCCGCAACTGGCGGGGACCGATTGGCCGCTTTCACCTGACCATCGACAAGGGCGCGCCCGAAAACATCCTGTCGCTCTGCTGGAACGGCCTGACGAGAACCGGGCCGACGCTGTTTGAATCGACGATCGCCAACTTCATCCCCGACCGCGACATCCGGCTGCTGGTGTTCGTTCGGGCGAAAAGTCCGTGAGCGACGTGGAGCCGGTTCAAGACCGCATGACGGCGTGGCGGGCCACAGGCGTTTGGGCTGGTGTGGAGCTGTGCCAAGCGTCCTATCGCCGTCACCATTTTCCCGTTCACGCCCATCACGACGTGCATGTGGGCGTTATTGATTCCGGCTGTTACCGTTTCACTTGCGATGGGGTGGTCCAAATTGCCGAGGCTGGCGATCTGGTGATCCTTGCGCCAGACGCCGCCCATGACGGGGGTGCGGCGGATGCGACGGGTTATTCCTATCGGCAAGCCCTGATTCCACCGGCGCTGTGGAGCGGCGTGACGGCGCACAACGGAATCCATGACGGATTCCACCGGCGGACTCCGGTGTGGCGCCACCCGCCGACCGCCCGCTTGCTTCGCGCCATCTTTGCGGCTCAGGAACAGCGCGACGCGTTGCTGTTCGACGCGGCTCTGGCCCGGATGATCGCGTCCGTGTCCGAAGACGAGCCTGGTTGGGAAACTCGTGAACGGATCACGCCCGGCATGTTGACCCGCGTCATGGAGATGATGCGGGCCGACATCGCCGAGCCTTGGACATTGGTCGGCTTGGCCGCAGCGGTCGGCTCCAGCCGCTTCGTCCTATCGCGCAGCTTTCGGCAAAATTACGGTCTGGGGCTTCATGACTGGCTGATGGACCTGCGTTTGCGTCAGGCGCGCCGTTGGCTTGCCGCTGGCATGCCCGCCGCCGAGGTGGCCGCCGCCTGCGGATTCGCCGATCAAAGCCACTTGTCGCGTCGGTTCAAGAGAGGATACGGCGTCACGCCGGGACAATTCACGGCGTCCTGCACATCCGTCCAAGCCTAGGACGCGGAGATTGGCGTAGCCCTTGCCCGTTTTTCACCAGCCACGGGTTCATCATGATTCTGTTGCCTGATCGGGCGGACGTCGACGCCGCCCACGCCCGCATCCGCCCCTGGATCCGGCGCACCCCGGTCATCGCGGTCGGCGAGGAGGTCAGCGGCGTCGCCGCGCCGGTTCTGCTCAAGCTCGACCTTATGCAACGCACCGGATCCTTCAAAGCGCGCGGCGCCTTCAGCGCCCTGCTGGCCGCGCCGGTTCCCGACGCGGGCGTGGTGGCGGCGTCGGGCGGGAATCACGGCGCGGCGGTGGCCTACGCCGCAATGCGTTTGGGCCATCCCGCCGCCATCTTCGTCCCCGAGACCGCTCCCCAAGTGAAGGTGGATCGTCTGGCGCGCTGCAACGCCACCGTTCATCGGGTTGGTCGGGTCTATGCCGACGCCTTCGCGGCGGCGTTGGAGCATCAGACGCGGACGGGAGCGCGGCTGTTGCACGCCTATGATGACCCTCTGGTCATCGCGGGGCAGGGGACGGCGGCGGCGGAGTTCGCCGATCAGGCTATCGAAGTCGAAGGTTTTGGGGAACTGGACACCGTGCTTGTCGCTGTGGGCGGCGGGGGCCTGCTGGGCGGGGTGATCGCGGCGCTGGCGAGGCGCGGCGTGCGCATCGTCGCCGTTGAAAGCGTCGGCGCCCCGACCTTGGCGCGGGCGTTGGCGGCAGGGCAGCCTGTCGAGGTTGACGTTCAGGGACTGGCGGCGGATTCCCTGGGCGCGCGGCGCATCGGCGATCATGGATTCGCTCTGGCGCAAGCCCACCTGCACGCCAGCCTGTTGGTGGAGGACGATGAGATCCGCGAGGCGCAACGGCGGCTTTGGCAGGAGTTGCGCCTTGTCGCTGAACCGGGCGGGGCCGTCGCTCTCGCGGCGTTGACGAGCGGGCGCTATCAGACGGGAGCGAAAGAGCGGGTTGGCGTGATCCTGTGCGGCGGCAACACCGACCCGGCGACCCTGTCGTCCTGATGACCGTCCGGTCCGGCGTCGCGTCCTCAACAAACATAGGGGAATGCGCTGATAGTTTAGGATTGTGACTTTCGTCATGTCGCAATGTGACGCCCGGCAGCTATCCAGACAGACGATCGGTCTGGATACTGCGCCCTCAAGAACGGGTCGCAATGGCCCGCCAAGGGGAGGGTCAGGGCATGCGTCGGTCCATCGCCACCGTGTCGCTCAGCGGCACGCTGCCGGAAAAGCTGGAGGCCATCGCGGCGGCGCGCTTTGACGGCGTGGAGATTTTTGAGCCGGACCTGACCGGCTTTCCCGGACGCCCGCGCGACATCCGCGACATGGCCGCCGATCTTGGCCTGACCATCGAACTGTTCCAGCCCTTCCGCAACGCCGAGGGGCTGGGATCCGCCGCCTTCCAGCGGACGCTCCATCGGCTGGAGCGCAAGCTGGATTTGATGGAGGAGTTGGGCGCGCCGCTGATGCTGGTCTGCTCCAACGTCGAACCCGACGCCATCGACGATGACGGCTTGGCCGCCGAACAGTTGCGGGCGATGGCCGAGCGGGCGGGCGCGCGCGGCGTCCGGCTGGGGTACGAGGCGCTGGCCTGGGGAACCCATGTCTCCACCTTCGATCAGGCATGGCGCATTGTTGAGCGCGCCGACCACCCGCATCTCGGCCTGATCCTCGACAGCTTCCACACGCTGGCGCTGCCCCATGATTGGAGCGGAATCGCCGATCTGCCGGGCGAGCGGATTTTCTTTGTGCAGTTGGCCGACGCGCCGCGCCTGGACATGGCGACGCTGATGCTCAGCCGCCATCACCGTTGCCTGCCGGGGCAGGGCGAATTGAACGTCGGCGGATTCACGGAAGCGGTTCTGCGGGCGGGCTACACCGGCCCGTTGTCGCTGGAAATCTTCAACGATTCCCTGCGCAGCGCGCCGACGCGGCAGACCGCCAAGGACGGCATGCGCTCCCTCCTGCATGTCGAGGAGCAGGTCCGCCGGGTCGAGGCGGCGCGGAGGCCGCCAACCGAACCCGCAACCGGCGTGAGCGCGCCGCGCCGGGTGGAGCTGTTCGACCCGCCGACTCCGGCCCGGCTGGACGGCGTCGCCTTCGTCGAATTCGCCGTCAACCACGCCGCGCAAGCCAAGCTGGCCGACGAACTGAAGCGGTTGGGCTTTCGCCGTCTGGGCCGCCACCGCAGCAAGGACGTGGATCTCTACGGGATGGGCGACATCCGGTTCGTGCTGAACGCCGAACCGCATTCGACCGCCCATTCTTATTACCTGCTGCATGGCGCGTCGGTCTGCGCCATCGCCTATGAGGTGGACGACCCGTTGCGCGCGGTGGGCCGGGCGGAAGCCTTCGGCTGCCCGCGTTTCGAGGGGCGGGTCGGTCCGAACGAGTTGTCCTTGCCCGGCATCCGCTCCATCGGCGGCGAGTTGGTCTATTTCACCCGGCGGCGGGACGACGGCACGATTGATTTCGAGACCGACTTCCTGCTGGACGACGGCGGCGCGGCGCAGCCGGACACCGCGCATCGCATCGACCACATCGCGCAGGTGCTGCCCGAAGGGGCGTTGGACGCCGCCGTGCTGTTCCACCGCGCCGTGCTGGATCTGGCGCCGGAGCCGGTGGTCGTTCTGGCCGACCCCTTCGGGCTGGTCCGCAGCCGGGCGATTTCCGACCAACGCCGCCGGGTGCGTTTTCCGCTGAACATCGCCAGCGGGCGCAACACCAGCGCCGCCAAATCGGTGTCCACCTATCTGGGGGCCGGGGTCCATCACATCGCGCTGGAGACCAGCGACCTGTTCGCGGCGGCGGAGCGGCTGCGGGCGAACGGCGTGGCCATCCTGCCGATCCCCGCCAACTATTACGACGACCTCGCCGCCCGCTTCGATCTGGACGAGGATCTGTTGGCGACGATGACGCGGCTGAACATTCTGTACGACCGCCAGGGCGACGGCGAATTTTTCCAACTTTACACCCAGCCATTCGAGGGGCGCTTCTTCTTCGAGCTGGTGGAGCGGCGCGGCGGCTATGACCAGTATGGCGCGGCCAACGCCTCCATCCGCATGGCGGCCTCCAGCCAGCTCGGCGCGCACGACACGCTGGTCGGGTGAGGGAGGCGACGATGCGCGACGGATTGGAGTTTGACGGATCGACGCGGCTGTTCTTCACCATCGGCCATCCGGTGGCGCAGATCCGCATGCCCCGCATCATGCCGCCGGTTTTCGCCGCGCTGGGGATGAACGCGGCGTGGCTGACGCTGGACATTGCGCCGGGCGACTTGGGCGCGGCGTTGGACGGGCTGCGGCGGGTTCGGAATCTCGCCGGGCTGTCGGTGACGATCCCGCACAAGCCGGACGCGCTGGCCCTGGCCGACCGCGCCAGCGACCGGGCCATGGCCGCCGGAGCCGCCAATCTGCTGCGGGTCGAGGCCGACGGGTCGCTGACCGCCGACATCGTCGACGGACTCGGCTTCGTCGAAGGCTTGCGCGCCCGTGGGTTCGAGCCAGCCGGACGGCGGGTTTGGCTGGTCGGCGGCGGCGGGGCCGGATCGGCCATCGCGGCGGCGCTGTGCGAGGCTGGGATCTCCGCCCTGGCGTTGACCGATCTGGATCCCGCCCGCGCCGACGCCTGCCTGAACCGCCTGTCCGCGCTCCACCCGACCATCGCGTTGACGAGAACGGAGCCGGGCCGTCCGCCCGAGGGCTGCGGTCTGGCGGTCAACGCCTCCCCCTGCGGGTTGAAAGCGGAGGATCCGTTGCCCTTCGACCCGGCGCTTTTGCCCCCCGGCGCGCTGGTGGCCGACGCCATCATGAAGCCGCCGGTCACGCCGTTGCTGCGCGCCGCCCAGGCTCTGGGCCACCCGACGCAGCCGGGCCGCCTGATGCTCGACCACCAGATCGCTCCTCTGCTGCGCTTTTTCGGGGTGGAGGCCGATCCGGCGTTGGTTCTGGGGGCCATCCCCGACTGACGCGCCGCCCGCTTATCAGGGACGTTGTTCAAACAAGCACGCGACCAAAAACCAAAAGGGAGGACCCAGAGATGCTTTTCAAAACTGTGACCGCCGCCTTCGCCTTGACCGCCGCCTTCGCCGGATCGGCGCTGGCCGACACCGTGAAGCTGATCGACGTGATCGAGCTGTCGGGGCCGGGCGCGCCCGCCGGAACCAACTGGAAGAACGGCTCCGATCTGGCCGTCGCCGAGATCAACGCCAAGGGCGGCATCCTCGGGCAAAAGATTGAGCTTGTTCATTACGACAGCCAGACCAACCCCGGCGCCACCCGCGCCGCCGTGCAGCGCGCGGTGGACGAGGACGCCTATGTCGTTCTGGGGCCGATCTTCTCCGGCCCGATCAGCGCGTCGATGCAGATCACCCAGCGCGCCGCCGTGCCGCAGATCGTCGGCGGCGAGGCGGCGGCCTTCACCCGCCAGGGCAACAACTACATCTTCCGCACCTCGCTGAACCAAGCCGATTCGATGCCGAAGCTGGCCAATTATCTGCGCGACGAGGTCAAGGCCAAGTCGGTCGCCGTGGTGTGGATCAACAATGACTTCGGCAAGGGCGGCCGCGACGCGATGATCCCGGAGCTGCAAAAGCGCGGCATCCAGATCGCCGCCGACATCGCGACGGAATCCGGGCAGGCCGATTTCGCCGCCGACGCCATCAAGGTGAAAAACGCCAACGCCGACGCCGTTTTCGTCTATCTGAACGAGGAGGAAAGCGCCCGCTTCCTGCGCGCCGCGCGTCAGCAGGGCATCGCCAAGCCGATCATCGGCGAAACCACCCTGCTGGGGGCCAAGGTGATCGAGTTGGCGGGCGACGCGGCGAACGGCGTCAAGGGCCATGTCGGTCTGCTGGTGGACGCGCCCAAGCCGAGCTTCGCCGAGTTCGGCAAGAAATACATGGACAAATACGGTTTCACCTCCGACCACAACGGCATCAAGGGCTACACCGCCGTTTACACGGTCAAGGCGATCACCGAACGGATCGGCAAGTTCGACCGCGAGGCCTTCGCCAAGGCCCTGCATGGCGCGCGCATCGACGTGGCGCAGGAGCCGGGCATTTTGATCGACACCAAATGGACGGCGACCGGCGACGTGGACCGCGAAAGCTTCCTGGTCGAAATCACCAACGGCAAGCCGGTGGTCAAAACCACCCTGCCGATGATTAACCCGTAAGCCAGAATCGCCCTCTCCCGTTTTGGGCTGCGGCGTTCACACATCTTAGCTTAGGCTTAGGCAACTCGTTGGAAGAAAAAAACTTTCCTCCGTCATTCCCGCGAAGGCGGGAATCCAGACTTATCCATAGGGTTCGTCTGGCAAACTCTGGATCCCCGCCTGCGCGGGGATGACGGTCGAAGTCGTCCATCTCCGACCGCTTGGCTGATTGGGCGATGTGTGAAATCCGGTAGCGGAGCGGCAAAGGGAAGGGGCCTGCCGCGCGGCGGCGGAATAGGGGAGGGCGCGCGGTCCGCCGCCGCCCCAATCCTCCTTCACCCAGCCTGCGCCCCGCGACCATTCTTTCAAAAATTCACGGAGGCTGACATGGACCAGTTCCTTCAGCTCATCGTCGCCGGGTTGGCGACGGGCGCGATTTACGCGCTGGCCGCCATCGGCTTCACCCTGGTCTGGCAGACCTCCCAGACCATCAATTTCGCGCAGGGCGAGTTCGTCATGCTGCCCGCCATTCTGGTGCTGACCGCCGCCCATCTCGGTCTGCCGATGTGGCTGGCCTTCATCGTCGGCAGCGCGGCCTTCATTCTGCTGTTCGGCTTCGGCTTCAAACGCTTTCTGGTCGAACCGATGCAACGCCATGGCGTCTTGCCGCTGGCCATCGCCACCATGGCGCTGTCGGTGCTCATCAAGGAAGCCGCCAAGAACGGCTTTTCGGCGGAGGCGCAGCATTTCCCCTCGCTGGTCCCGGAGGGTTCCGTGTCGTTTCTGGGGGCCGCCGTGTCGGCGCGCGACATCGCCATCTTCGTCGTCGCCGTCGCCGCCATCCTGGGCTTGCAAGCCTTCATCACCCGCACCCGCACCGGGCGCACCATGCAGGCGACCGCGCAAAATCCCACCGTCGCCCGCATTCTGGGCGTGCCGGTGGAGCGGATGATCCTGTTGACCTTTCTCATCAACGCCGCGCTGGCGTTGATCGCCTCCTACCTCATCTCGCCGGTCTATCTGGCGAAATTCTCCAACGGCGAAACCATCGGGCTGGCCGCCTTCATCGCCGCCATCGTCGGCGGTTTCAACCAAATCCGGGGCGCGCTGGCGGGCGGCTTCCTGATCGGGCTGATCGACAATCTGGCCGCCGCCTACGTCTCCAGCGCCTACCGCGCCGCCGTGCCGTTGGTGGTTCTGGTCATCGTCATCCTGGTCAAACCCGAAGGTCTGCTGGGTCGCAAAGAGGAGCGCACGGTATGAGCCGCAAGCTGAACGCCAACCTGCTCATCATCCTGATCGCTTTCCCGATTCTGTGGTTCGCGCCCGCCAGTTTGAAAAGCTACGGTCTTTACGTCGTCTCGCTGTGGCTGGTGATGTCGATCGCCGCGATGGGCCTCAATTTGACACTGGGCTACGCCGGGCTGACCTCGCTGGCGCAAGGGGCCTTTCTCGGCATCGGCGCCTACGCCACGGCGATTTTGACGGTCAAGGCCGGGTGGCCGCTGCCCGCCGCCTTTCTGGTCTCGACGGGCCTGTCCTTTCTGGTTGGGATCGTCCTTGGTTTTCCGGCGCTGCGGGTGAAGCATCATTATCTGGCCTTCGTCACGCTGGCCTTTTCCGTCGTCGTCTTTCTGATCGCCCGGAACGAGCAATGGCTGACCGGCGGCGTCTTCGGCTTGGCCAACATCCCGCGCCCGACGCTGTTCGGGGTTGATCTGGGCGGCGGGTTGGCCTTTTACCGGGTGGTTCTGGCGGTCACGCTGGCGCTGACGCTGGTGATGTGGTGGCTGCTGCATTCGCCCTGGGGTCGCGCCTTCCAGGCGATCCGCGAAAATGGGACGCGCGCCGCCAGCCTGGGCGTCGACATCCGCGCCTACACCCTGTTGGCCTTCGCCATCGGGTCGGCCTTTGGCGGGGCGGCGGGGGCGCTGTACGCGCCGCTGGTGGAGTTCATCGACCCGTCCCCCTTCGCGCTGTCGGCCTCCTTCGTGCTGCTGCTGACGGTGGTGGCGGGCGGGGCGGGATCCTTCTTCGGGCCGTTCGTCGGGGCGTTTTTCTCCTACATGCTGCCGGAGCTGCTGCGGGCGACCGGCGGCTGGTACCTCATCATTTACGCCGCCGTGGTTCTGGTTCTGGTGATGGTCAGCCCGACCGGCCTGCTGGGCTTGATCGACCGCTGGCGCGACCACCAATCCCAACGCAAAGCCGCCGCCATCCGCGCCGCCGCCCGCCCGACGCTGGCCAACAGCGCCGAAACCAACCCCAAGGAACAGGGAGCCGCGTCATGACCCGCGTTCTGGACGTCACCGGCATCAAGAAGCATTTCGGCGGGGTGAAGGCGGTGGACGGCGTGTCCTTCCACGTCAACGAGGGCGAAATCCTCGGTCTGATCGGCCCGAACGGCTGCGGCAAATCCACCCTGTTCAACTGCATCCTCGGTCAACTCACCCCGACGGAGGGGGAGGTGCGGTTGGACGGCAAACCGATCACCGGCCTCTATCCGTCGCAGCTCAACCGGCTGGGCGTGTCGCGCACCTTCCAGCTTTTGCAGGTGTTTCCCAACCTGTCGGTTCGGGAAAACCTGATCCTGGCCGGGCAGGAGCACAAGGGCACGATGCTGAAACGCCTGTTCGGCCCGCGCGACGCCGGGTTGACGGCGGAGGCCGACCGGATGATCGCCTTTTTTAAGCTGGACCATCTGGCCGAACAGAAGGCGGGCGGCCTGTCCTATGGCCAGCAAAAGCTGTTGGACGCGGCGATGGCCTTCATGGCGGGGCCGCGTCTGGTGCTGCTCGACGAACCGGCGGGCGGGGTCAATCTGACCATGCTGGAGAATTTGAAGGAGCGGTTGCGGGCGATCAACCGCGAGCTGGGCGCGACCTTCGTGGTGATCGAACACAACATGGATTTCGTCATGAGTCTGTGTTCGCGCGTCGTCGTGATGGCCGAAGGCAAGGTCTTGGCGGAGG
Organism: Azospirillum sp. FG154; assembly: GCF_057809575.1. Lineage (NCBI taxonomy): Bacteria > Pseudomonadati > Pseudomonadota > Alphaproteobacteria > Rhodospirillales > Azospirillaceae > Azospirillum > Azospirillum sp. FG154. The sequence continues at coordinate 47,480 of NZ_JBMDKF010000036.1, forward strand.
GCGCGCCCGCCGCCGTCCGCGCCAACCCCGAGGTCATCGACGCCTATCTCGGCCATTGATCGCAGAACAGGGAACCCAAAGCCATGACCGCTCCCGCCCAACCCATCCTGACCTTGTCCAACGTCGTCGCCGGATACGGCAAGATGACGATCCTCAACGGAACCAGCTTTTCCGTGCCGCGCGGCTCCATCACCACGGTGATCGGGCCGAACGGGGCGGGGAAATCCACCGTCTTCAAGACCATCTTCGGTCTGCTGAACGCGCGCGAGGGCAGCGTCACCTTTGACGGGCGCGACGTCACCAACCGCCCGCCGCGCGATTTGCTGGAGGCCGGGATCTGCTACATTCCGCAGGGCCGCAACATCTTCCCCGAACTGTCGGTGCGCCACAACATCGAGCTGGGAACGGTCGCCGCCGGGCGCGGCCTCACCGATCTGCCCGCGCGGATCGAGGCGGCGCTCGACCGCTTCCCCATTCTGCGCAAAAAGGCCGACCAGCAGGCCTCCACCCTGTCGGGCGGCCAGCAAAAGCAATTGGAGATTGTGCGCGGCCTGCTGCTCGACCCGAAGCTGATTTTGATCGACGAGCCGTCCATCGGCCTGTCGCCGATGATGGTGGCCGAAACCTTTCAAATCCTGCTGGAACAGCGCGACAAGGGCGTGTCGGTGCTGATGATCGAGCAGAACGCCCGTTCGGCGCTGGCCATGTCCGATTACGGGCTGGTGCTGGAGTTGGGCCAGACCCGCATGTTCGACGCCGCTCCGGCGATTCTGGCCGATCCGCGCGTCGGTCAATTGTTCCTGGGCGGCTCGCTGACCGAAAAGAGCGAGGCGGCGTGATGACGATGAATCCGGCGGCGGGACGGCGCAAGGATCTCGACGGGCTGGTCGCGCTGGTCACGGGCGGCGCGTCGGGCATGGGGTTGGAGCACGCCCGCCTGATGGCCGCGCGCGGGGCGCGGGTGGCGATCACCGACGTCAGCGGTCTGGCCCTGGAACAGGCGCAAGAGCGCATCGTCGCCGAGGGCGGCGTGGTGTTGCCGTTGATCGCCGACAATCAATCGGTCGGCAACGCCCGCCGCGCGGTGGCCGACGCCGAACGCGCCTTTGGCCGCATCGACATTCTGGTCAACAACGCCGGGGTCAGCGGCAAGGCGCTGCCCATCGCCGACATCGACGAGGCGGCCTTCGACCGCATGTTCGGCACCCATGTGAAGGGCGCCTTCTTTTTCACCCAGGCGGTGGTTCCGGGGATGAAGGAGCGGCGCTTTGGCCGCATCATCAACATTTCCTCCAACTTCGCCATGTCCGGCAGCGCCGGGGCCAGCCACTACACCGGCGCGAAAGCGGCGCTGCATGGGTTGACGCGGGCTTGGGCGGTGGAGTTCGCCCCCTGGACCATCACCGTCAACACGGTGGCCCCCGGCCTGGTCGAAACCCCGCTGACCCTTGACAGCCTGGGTGCCGACGAAGTCGCCCGCCGCGCCGCGCAATTCCCGCTGGGCCGCATCGCGCGGGCGGACGAGGTGGCCTTCGCCGTGGCGTGGCTGGCCGGACCGGAAGCGGCGATGATGACCGGACAGGTGGTCAGCCCGAATGGCGGAATCTCCATCGTCGGACTTTAATATTTTCCATAATGAAAATTATGAGTTTTTTGATGTGTAGGCGCAATGTCAAAATGTCAGTCCAGCGCAA
>NZ_JBMDKF010000037.1:0-46152 GCF_057809575.1 Azospirillum sp. FG154
CCTACGTCGAGCGTCTGAAGGCCCACGGCGTCCAGCCAAGCATGAGCCGCGTCGGCTGCCCTTACGACAACGCCATGGCGGAAAGCTTCATGAAGACGCTCAAGACCGAAGAGGTCGATGGCCGCAGCTACGCCGACATCGCCCAGGCGCGCGCCTGCATCGACCGTTTCATCGACGAGGCGTACAATCGCCAGCGTCTCCACTCGGCCCTCGCTTACAGCCCGCCGGTCGAGTTCGAGGAAAAATCGCCGCCACCAGGGCCGGGCGGCCGCCCGGCCCTGGTGGCATGACCATGCCGGAACATTTTATCCACGTCTCATATCTGGGGGGCGGTCCAGGGCCACGTTCAGTGTTCCAGCTTGCGGGACCGGCAAACGCCGTTGGCGTTGAACCGCCGCACCCGCCGCGCAATCCGCCCGCTGGCGTCGTTCCGCGCGCCGCGCTATGGTCCCACGCATGAGCGACACGCCCCCCCATCCGACCGCATCCGTTCCTGGCCCCGTCTCCGGTTCCGAAGGCGAGTGGTTTGGTTTCAAGCCCGTGGATCCCGACGCCAAGTCGGGACTGGTCCGCGCCGTCTTCGGCAGCGTGGCGACCAACTATGATCTGATGAATGATCTGATGTCGGGCGGCGTCCATCGGCTGTGGAAGGACACGCTGATGGAGATGGTCGCGCCCAAGCCGGGGATGACCCTGCTGGACGTGGCGGGCGGCACCGGGGACATCGCGTTCCGCTTTCTCAACCGGGGCGGCGGGGCCGCCGTCGTCTGCGACATCACCGAGGCGATGGTCCGCGTCGGGCGCGACCGCGCGATCGACCGCAACATTCTGTCGGGCGTGCATTGGACGGTGGGCGACGCGGAAAAGCTGCCCATCGCGTCGCGGTCGGTCGACGCCTACACCATCGCCTTCGGCCTGCGCAACGTCACCCGGATCGACGCCGCCATCGCCGAGGCGCGGCGCGTGCTGAGACCCGGCGGCAAATTCTATTGCCTGGAATTCAGCCACGTCGTGCTGCCGGTGCTGCGCGAGCTGTACGACCTCTATTCCTTCCAGGTGCTGCCGAAGATCGGGCGGATCGTCGCCAAGGACGAGGACAGCTACCGCTACCTCGCCGAAAGCATCCGGCGCTTTCCGGCGCAAGAGGATCTGGCGCGGCGCATCGCGGCGGCGGGCTTCGCGTCCGTGCGCGTGCGCAATCTGACGGGCGGGATCGCCGCCATCCATTCCGGCTGGCGGATCTGACCGACGTGTTCCGAATTCTGCGCAACCTGCTGCGTCTGGCGGTGATCGGCCGCACGGCGGCCCGTTACGACGCCCTGCCCGCCAGCCTGCTGGCCACCGCCCCCGGCCTGTCCTGGCTGTGGCGGCTGATCGCCCGGCGCGGCGTGCCGGGGCGCGACGGCCAACGTCTGGCCCGCGCCCTGGCCGAACTGGGGCCGACCTACATCAAGCTGGGGCAATTGCTGTCCACCCGCTCCGATCTGGTGGGCGAGCGGATGGCGGTCGATCTGGCCGAGTTGCAGGACAAGCTGCCGCCCTTCCCCGGTCGCGACGCCCGCGCCATCATCGAAACGGAGTTCGGGCAACCGCTGTCGGCGCTGTTCGAGAGCTTTGACGACAAACCGGTCGCCGCCGCGTCCATCGCGCAGGTGCATTTCGCCGTCACCGCCACCGGGCAGGAGGTCGCCGTCAAGGTGCTGCGCCCCGGCATCGAGGCGGCGTTCGAGCGCGACATCGACCTGTTCTATTGGTTGGCCGCGCTGGCCGAAGCGGTGCTGCCCAAGCTGAAGCGGCTGCGCCTGCGCGAGGTGGTGGACACCTTCGCCCGCACCTCCCGCCTGGAAATGGACCTGCGGATGGAGGCCGCCGCCGCGTCGGAGCTGGGCGGCAACTTCAAGGACGATCCGACCTTCAGCGTTCCGGCCATCGACTGGGACCGCACCGGCGGGCGCGTGCTGACGCTGGAGCGGATTCGCGGCTTCAAGGTGGACGAGGCGGCGCGGATTGAGGCGGCGGGCTTCAACCGTGACGAAATCCTCGCCATGGCCTCGGCCAGTTTCTTCAACCAGGTGTTCCGCGACGGGTTTTTCCACGCCGACCTCCACCCCGGCAACCTGTTCATCAACGAACAGGGCACCATCACCGCCGTGGATTTCGGCATCATGGGGCGGCTGGATCAAGCCACGCGCTATTATCTGGCCGACATGCTGATCGGCTTCCTGACCGGCGATTACCGCCGCGTCGCCATCGTGCATTTCGAGGCGGGCTATGTCCCCCGCCACCAATCCATCGAGATCTTCACGCAAGCCTGCCGCGCCATCGGCGAGCCGTTGCAGAACAAGCCGTTGAGCGACATTTCGGTCGGGCGGCTGCTGGCCCAGCTCTTCGCCGTGACCGAACAATTCGAGATGGAAACCCAGCCGCAACTGCTGCTGCTGCAAAAAAGCATGCTGACCGCCGAGGGCGTCGGACGCCTGCTGAACCCCACCATCAACATGTGGGAATTGGCCCGCCCGCTGATCGAGCAATGGATGCGCGAGAATCGCGGGCCGGAGGCGCAGATCGTCGAGGATGTCGGCGCCGCGCTGTCCACCATCCGCCGCCTGCCCGCCCTGGTCCGCGAGGCCGAACGCGTGACCGCCGACATGGCGACCGGCGGCCTGCGCCTGCACCCGCAGACGGTGCGCCAGATGCTGCAAGGTTGGGACCGCCGCCGCCGCAGCGACCGCCTCGCCTTGTGGGTGATCGCCGGGTTGCTGGCGGTGATCGTTCTGAAGATTATCTGAAAACCATCAAACGCATGATCCGCCGCGTTTTTCCAGGCGCGGCGGATTTTTTGCGCGCCGCCGAAAAGCGCCTGAATGGACACGGCGCGCCGGAAAGAAAAACGACAATCCCGACGACCGCTCAACGATGATATACTCACGTATGCAGCGGAGAGATTGCTTCGAGATCGCAGCTTTTTACGACGCGATCATTGGGATAAAGCAATCAAAAGGATTGTTCTAGACTTGCGAAAACTGGAGTGCGCGAGAATGATGATGGTTCATTGACGCCATTGTCCGTGCAGGCGATGGTCTCACCCGACAACACCGGGGGCGTGCCGTCATGCCAACCACTCATTCCCCCCTGCCGGTGAAGCAAGCTCCCGCGTCGCCTCGCATGGTGGAGCCGGTGGCCTGGATGCTGACGGCGGCCCTGCTGTTCGCCGCTGGAAACGCCACCGTCCGCCATGTGGCGATGAGCCTGCCGTCGCTGGAAATCGTCTTCATCCGCAATCTGCTGTCCGTCGTCTTCATGCTGCCCTGGATGTTGACCAGCGGCGCGGCGCCCTGCCGCGCCGTGATCGCGGGCGGGCGGTTGGGCCTGTTCTGGTCGCGGGCGGCGATCAGCGTCACCGCGATGATGGCGTGGTACTACAGCCTCGCCCACATCCCGTTGCCCACCGCCACCGCGATCAGCTTCACCACGCCGCTGTTCGCCACGCTCGGCGCAGCCCTGTTCCTGCATGAACGCGTCCAGATCCGACGCTGGGGGGCTGTGTTCGTCGGTTTGGCCGGGGTGCTGATCGTGCTGCGCCCGGATGGCGGGCAAATCAACGGCGCTTTCGCCATTTTGATGCTGCATTGCGCCGCCGCCGCCGCCGCCCTGCTGCTGACCCGGCGGTTGACCCAAACCGACGGCATTCCGGTCGTCGTCGCCTACATCAGCCTGTTTTCCGCGCCAATGGCGGCGCTTCCGGCTGTGCTGGCGCCGTCCCTCTTTGTTTGGGTCTGGCCGACCTGGACCGAGATGGGATGGTTGCTGCTGCTGGGCGGCGTGTTGACCCTGGCCCAATTGGCGATGACCCGCGCGCTGTCGCTGGCTCCGGCCTCGGCGATGATGCCCTATGATTACGCTCGCCTGCCCTTCAGCGCGGCGATCGCCTGGATCGCCTTTGGCGACATGATGGATTTGTGGGGGTGGATCGGCGCGGCGGTGATCGCCGGATCGGCGCTCTACACCATGCACCGCGACGTCGCCCAATCCCGCAGCCTTCAGGCCGGAAACGATCCACAGCCGCGTCAACGGGCGGCCTGACACGCCGCAGCCCTCCCGGCGGAACCCTTTCCAATCGCGCATAGCGCCAATGTTCCGCGACGCGCACCGTTAACCATACGGTAGAGTGTGGTGGCGCGCGCGCATCTGCTATAACGGCGCTCATCCCGTGGCCGGTCTCACGGCCCAATCGCGTCAGGAGGAAACAGCATGAACATCGCCGGTCTGTCCGCCATCGTCACCGGGGGTGGTTCGGGCATGGGGGCGGCGACCGCCCGCCATCTCGCCACACAGGGCGCCAAGGTCACGGTGCTGGACGTCAACAAGGACGCCGTGGAGCAGACCGCGCGGGAGATCGGCGGGCTGGGTCTGGTCTGCGACGTCACCGACAGCGAGTCGGCGGAACGCGCGTTCGAGGCGGCCCGCGCCGCCCACGGCCCGGCCCGCATCGCCATCAACTGCGCGGGAATCGCGCCCGCCCAGCGCATCGTCGGGCGCGACGGCGCCATGCCGCTCGACTCCTTCCGCAAGGTGATCGAGGTCAATCTGATCGGCAGCTTCAACATCCTGCGTCTGGCCGCCGCCGACATGGCCAAGCTGGATCTTCTGGAATCGGGGGAACGCGGCGTCATCATCAACACCGCCTCGGTCGCCGCCTATGAAGGGCAGATCGGGCAAGCCGCCTACGCCGCGTCGAAGGGCGGCATCGTCGCCCTGACCATCTGCGCCGCCCGCGATCTGGCGCGCAGCGCCGTGCGCGTGATGACCATCGCCCCCGGCCTGATCGGCACGCCGATGCTGCTGGGCATGCCGCAAGAGGTGCAGGACAGTCTCGCCGCCACCGTTCCCTTCCCCAAGCGTTTCGGTCGCCCCGACGAATACGCCCGCCTCGTCCAGCATATTCTGGAGAATGAAATGCTGAACGGCGACGTCATCCGCCTGGACGGCGCGATCCGCATGGCCCCGCAATAAGGGCCGCGCGCAACAGCCTCTCTGGAAACGGCCCCCTCACCGGGGCCGTTTCGCGTTTCTGGGGTCTGATTCCCACGCTGACGGCTGATTTGGTTGAACTCACCCCCCGCCGTCCCAATCTCTACACCCTCGCCCCTTCCTTTCGCCCCCAACCTTGCGCGGGAGATCCATGCATTCCGGCCCCTTGATCGCCATTCTCGTCGCCGGCATCGGCCTTGCCTTCGTCTTTGCCGCGCTGGCGCACCGGCTGCGGGTGTCGCCGCTGGTCGGCTATCTGCTGGCTGGGGTGGTGGTCGGGCCGTTCACGCCGGGCTTTGTCGCCGATCAAGGGCTGGCCAACGAATTGGCCGAAATCGGCGTCATCCTGCTGATGTTTGGCGTCGGTTTGCATTTCTCGCTGAAAGATCTGCTGTCGGTGAAGACCATCGCCGTGCCGGGGGCCGTGGTTCAGATCACCGTGGCGACGCTGCTGGGCGTTGGGCTGGGCTGGCTGATGGGCTGGTCGCTGATGGCGGGCGTGGTCTTCGGGCTGGCCCTGTCGGTCGCCAGCACCGTGGTTCTGCTGCGCGCCTTGCAGGAACGGCGGTTGGTGGAGACGGATCGCGGACGGATCGCCGTCGGCTGGTTGATCGTCGAGGATCTCGCCATGGTGCTGGCCCTGGTGGTGATTCCGGCGGTGGCCGGGGCGATGAAAGGCGACGCGGGCGGCGCGACTGGGGTCGCGGGCGGCCCCTTCGGGCTTGGTCTGAGCGGGGTGTTGCTGGTGACGCTGGGCAAGGTCGCGGCCTTTGTCGCCGTGATGCTGATCGCCGGGCGGCGGGTGATTCCCTGGATTCTGCATTGGGTGGCGCACAGCGGATCGCGGGAGCTGTTCCGGCTGGCCGTGCTGGCCATCGCGTTGGGGGTGGCCTTCGGCGCCGCCGAGTTGTTCGGCGTGTCCTTTGCGCTCGGCGCGTTTTTCGCCGGGATGATCCTCAGCGAATCGGCGCTCAGCCAGCGCGCGGCGGAAGAAACCCTGCCGCTGCGCGACGCCTTCGCCGTGCTGTTCTTCGTGTCGGTCGGCATGCTGTTCGACCCGTCCATCCTGGTCCGCGCGCCGTTGGAGTTGGCGGCGACCCTGCTCATCATTCTGGCAGGGAAGTCGCTGGCGGCCTTCCTGATCGTGCGGGCCTTTGGCCGCTCCACCGGCACGGCCCTGACCATTTCCGCCAGTCTGGCGCAGATCGGCGAGTTTTCCTTCATTCTCGCCGGTTTGGGCGTTGGTTTGGGGATTCTGCCGCCGATCGGGCAGGATTTGATCCTGGCCGGGGCCATTCTGTCGATCCTGCTCAACCCGATTCTGTTCGCCCTGCTGTTCCGATTCGTGCCGGTGGAAGAGGCGGCGACGCCCGCAGCCGCGACAACCGACGACGCGCCCACCCTGGAGCCGACCGGCCTGGAGGGGCACACCATCCTGGTCGGCTACGGCCGGGTCGGCTCGGTGATCGGGGCCGGTCTGAAGGACAGCGGCACGCCCTTCGTCGTCATCGAGGACCGGGCCGACCCGTCCCAGGCCGCCCGCGCCGACGGGGCGGAGGTGCTGTTCGGCAACGCCGCCGATCCGACCGTGCTGCAAGCCGCCAACCTCGCGGCGGCGCGGCGGCTGGTCGTCGTCATCCCCGACGCGTTCGAGGCCGGACAGGTGGTCGAGCAGGCGCGCAAGACCAACCCGGCCCTGGAGATTCTGGCCCGCGCCCATTCCGACGCCGGAGCCGCCCATCTGCGGGCCTGCGGCGCGAGCGAAACGGTGATGAGCGAACAGGTGGTCGCGCACGCCCTGTTGCGGTTGGTGAGCGAGGGAACGGGCGGTTGATCTTCTGTTTGAATATGAGAAAATTTTGAAATTGTACGCTTGACATACAACTACGTTCATATTATGATATGCGTATTATTGATTGTTGGGGCGATTTAAGCCCCACCCCATAAACTTTCAACCCAACGCCGATTCCTTTTGGAAACTCCCCCCATGATTCATTCATTTTCCGATCAAGACACCAAACAGCTTTTTAACGACGTCCGAGTTGCCCGGTTTCAATCCTGCGAACAGAGCGCCCGGCGGAAACTCGCCATGCTGAACGCCGCGTCAAACCTTTCAGCGCTCCGCATTCCCCCTGGAAACCGCTTGGAAGCGTTGCAGGGAAACCGCGCGGGCCAACACAGCATCCGCATCAACGATCAGTGGCGAGTCTGCTTTCGATGGATCGATGGACACCCCCACGACGTCGAGATCTGCGACTACCACTGACACCGACTTATAAGGAACCTTCCGAATGTCCGACCTTCTGCCCCCCATCACTCCGGGCGAAATCCTGAAGGAGGAGTTCATGGAACCGCACGGAATCAGCGCCAACCGCTTGGCGCGCGACATCGACGTCCCCGCCAACCGGGTCAGCGAAATCATCGCCGGACGCCGGTCGATCACGGCGGACACCGCCTTGCGGCTTGGCGCTTATTTTGACATAGAGCCGCAATTCTGGCTGAACCTGCAAACCCATCACGATCTGCGCGTCGCAACCCGCGAATCCGGGCCGATCATCGCTCAGCGCGTCCGTCCTCTGCGCGCCGCGTGATGGAGACCAAAATGCAGCCACGCATCAGCCTTGTCACCCTGGGCGTCGCCGATCTGCCGCGCGCCCGGCGCTTTTACGAGCAGGGGTTGGGCTGGACGCCCTCCCCGGCGGGCAACGAGAACGTCGCCTTCTACCAGTTGGGCGGCATGGCTCTGAGCCTGTATGGCCGCGCGGCGCTGGCCGACGACGCCCATCTGACCGACGCGGGCGACCCGGCGCGCTTCGGCGGCATCACGCTGGCGCACAATCTGCGCTCCAAGGAAGAGGTGGACGCCCTGATGGCCGAGGCCGAACGGGCGGGCGCGCGCATCCTGAAACCGGCGCAGGAGGTCTTTTGGGGCGGCTATTCCGGCTATTTCGCCGATCCCGACGGCCATCTGTGGGAAGTCGCCTGGAACCCCTTCTTCCCGTTGGACGAAGCGGGGAATTTGAGTTTGACGTCCGAATAATAGAGAGATGCCGCTTGCGTTCCTTGGAAAGAAACCACACACTTTCTTTCCAAGGAACGATGGAGACCGGCGATGACGGCGCACGCCCAGACGCGCTCCCCGCAAGCGAGCGACACAGCCGCCGCGCAGGTGGTGACGAAGGCGGTGATCCGCGCCGCTGAACAGCTCGGCATCCAAAACAGCGTGCTGGCGCGGATTTTGGGGTTGTCCGAACCCACCATCTCCCGGATGAGGCGGCAGGGCTATCAGATCGCGGCGGCAAGCAAGGAATTCGAGCTTGCCGTCCTGCTGATTCGTCTCTACCGCTCGCTGGATTCGATCACCGGGGGCGACGAAACGGTGTCCGGCGCGTGGCTGAAAAACACCAACACGGCGTTGGGGGGAAAGCCGCTTGACCAGATCCAGACCATCAGCGGGCTTGTGAATGTCATCGCCTATCTGGACAGCCGCCGCGCTGTCGTCTGACGTCACGCCGCTGGACGGAAGCGGCTGGCGGCTGGTGGAGGCGCAGCACCGCTGCTCCACCTTGAAGCTGGTGGACAGTCTGGACGAGCAGGCGATTTTGGAACGCCTGATCGACGGAACCAAGCCGCCGGTTCCAGCCCCCTGCCAACATCTTCATTTCCTGCTGTCCACGCCCTTCCGCTACGACGCCGAATACCCGCATGGCTCGCGCTTTCGCCGGGCGGGTCGGACGGCGGGGGTGTTTTATGCGGCGGAAGCGGTTTCAACGGCGGTGGCGGAACTGGCCTTTTACCGGCTGTTGTTCTTCGCGGAATCCCCCGGCACGCCGTTGCCCGCCAACCCCGGCGATTACACGGCCTTCAGCGTTCAATACAGCGCCGAACAGGGGTTGGATCTGACCCACCCGCCTTTTGACCAGCAGGCTGCGCTGTGGACTCATCCAACCGATTATGGCCCCTGTCAGGATTTCGCCGACGCGGCGCGCGCGGCGGGCGTCCAGGCGATCCGCTACGCCTCCATCCGCGATCCGCAGAGGGGGGCCAATCTGGCGCTTCTTGATTGCGCGGCCTTCGCCAATCCGGCGCCGACCGCCTTGCAAAGCTGGCGGCTGTTCGTGCGCCGCGACAGCGTGCAGGCTCTCTGCGAGTTCCCGCGCCAAAGCCTGGAATTCTCCAAGGCCGCCTTCAACGACCCCCGCCTGTCTTGACAACCGGGTTCCAAGGGCCTTTCGGCCCTTGGCGGGAGGGTCGCGGGAGGGCCGCGCCCTCCCGCCAACGCGCTTCTCTGCTTACCCCAGCTTCTGCTTGGCCATCGCGCCCAGACGCAGGCGGAGCGCGTTCAGCTTGATGAAGCCTTCGGCGTCCTTCTGGTTGTAGACGCTGTCCTGCTCGAAGGTCACATAGTCCATGCGGTAGAGCGAGTTCGGCGACTTGCGGCCGACCACCGAGACCGTGCCCTTGAACAGCTTCAGACGCACCGTGCCGTTCACGACGTCCTGGGTCTGGTCGATCAGGGCCTGCAACGCCAGACGCTCCGGCGACCACCAATAGCCGCAATAGATCAGCTCGGCGTAGCGCGGCATCAGCTCGTCCTTCAGGTGGCCGGCGCCGCGATCCAGGGTGATGCTTTCCATGGCGCGGTGGGCGACCAGCAGGATGGAGCCGCCCGGCGTCTCGTACACGCCGCGCGACTTCATGCCGACGTAACGGTTTTCGACCAGATCGAGACGACCGATGCCGTTCTCGCCGCCCAAACGGTTCAGTTCGGTCAGGATTTGCGCCGGGGTCATGCCGACGCCGTTGATGGCGACCGCGTCGCCGTTCTTGAAGTCCACCTCGATGTAGGTCGGGGCGTCGGGGGCCTTTTCCGGGGCGACCGAGCGGGTGAACATGTCCTCGTCCGGCTCGACCCACGGGTCTTCCAGCGCCTTGCCTTCGTAGGAGATGTGCAGGAGGTTGGCGTCGGTCGAATAGGGGGCTTCGCCGCGCTTGTCCTTGGCGATCGGAATCTGGTTCTTTTCGGCGTAGTCCAGCAGCGTGGTGCGGCTGTTCAGATCCCATTCGCGCCACGGGGCGATGATGGTGATGTCAGGGCGCAGGGCGTAGTAACCCAGCTCGAACCGCACCTGGTCGTTGCCCTTGCCGGTGGCGCCGTGCGACACGGCGTCGGCGCCGACGAGGTTGGCGATCTCGATCTGGCGCTTGGCGATCAGCGGCCGGGCGATCGAGGTGCCGAGCAGATAGGTGCCCTCATACAGCGTGTTGGCGCGGAACATCGGGAAGACGAAGTCGCGCACGAACTCTTCGCGCAGATCGTCGATGAAGATGTTTTCCGGCTTGATGCCCAGCAGCTCCGCCTTCTTGCGGGCCGGCTCCAGCTCCTCGCCCTGGCCGAGGTCGGCGGTGAACGTCACCACCTCGCAGGAATAGGTTTCCTGAAGCCATTTCAGGATGACGGAGGTGTCGAGGCCGCCCGAATAGGCGAGCACAACTTTCTTGACCTGCTTCTTGGACGCGCCGCTCATGGGACTGCTCTTGCGGTGTGGGAAAAGGGATATAGGGCGCGACCGTAAGGCCTTTCCCCCCCGCCTTCAACCCCCGTTCAGCCCCCGCTTTCAAGCGTCCGCGTCGTCGTCCGCCGGTGGCGAGGCCTCCACCCGATCCACGAAGGGCCAGTGGATGTAGGCGAACAGCCAGATCGCCAGCACGTTGACGTAGGGAACCAGCAGGAACAGCACCCACAGCGGGCTGCGCCCGGCCTTGGCCACCACCCAGCCGCCCGCGACCATGCTGTAGGTCATGACCAGCGAGATGATGAGATAGAACTGCCAGGGTTCCAGATCGTTGATGAAGGCCATCACAGGCTCCTGCGGGCTTTGGTCGCGCGCTTTTCCCGCACCGGCAGAACCGGCCAGCGGCTGTGCGCCAGAACGCCGATGACCGGCACCAGCCCGAAGGGGACTAGCGCCAGCAACGCCCACCAAGACGACAGACCGGCCCGGCGCAGAATGCGCCACAGCGGCCAGACGATGGCCAGATCGAACAGCAGCAACCCGAACAGCGGGCTGTTGACGATGTCCTGAAGGAACTCCAACACAAAACCTCTCCGGCGGGGCGACGACCGATCATGCGGCCCTCAGAGAAGCGCGGGCCGCCCGGTTTGTCGAGGAAAACGTCCAACCCATCCGATCCGAGAGCCATCGGGCCTCGACATTGGGGTCTTCTCCAATGGAATGGGGAACGGATGAACCCGTTGAATGGGCGTGTTACACTCAAGACCACGCGACATCCCGAGTGGGCTTGCCCCGTAGGACGACGACGGAACCAACGGAGCGGATTTTTCTGTGCCCGACACTCCCAAACATGGGATCGGATCGCCCCATGGGCCGCGCTCCTTCGGCTGGCGGTTCCCCGGTTTGAAACCATCCACGATGTCCAAGCGCGTCGTCGTGTGGCGAATCGGCCTGTTGGCGGCGGTGATCGTCGGCTTCGCCTTGGTGGCGTTTGCGGATCTGCGACGCGAACGCCACAGGGTTGAAGAGGACACGCTGCGCCAGGCCCACAATCTGGCCATCACCCTGGAAGCCGACGCGCTGAACACCATCCGTTCCGCCGACCAGTCGCTTCTCGCCTTGATCGACGGCGCCGACGCGCCTCGGCCATCTCCGCCTCCAACGGGCGAGACGCCGCCGATGAACGGACAACAACGCCTTGAATCGATTCCCGCCGTCCGCAACCTGCTGATAACCAACCGTGACGGAGCGATTCACTACAGCGCCGGTCCTCCGTCTCTCGCCTCGGTCAAGGGATTGGATCTGTTCGAGGCGCTGCGCGACGCCAAACCCAGAAGCTTTCATCTGTCCACCCCCTTCCGCGATGGCGAAAACACCGGCTGGCGGATCGCGGTCAGCCGCCGCCTAACGGGAGCCGACGGCCAATTCGCCGGGGTTGCCGCCGCCATCATCGATCTGCGCCGATTCGCCCGCTTCTACGCCACGCTCGACATCGGGCCGCGCGGCTTCGTCACCTTGTGGCGCAGCGACGGCGCGGTGCTCGCCAACTCGCGCGCCATTGCGCTGATCGAGGAGAACCCCTACGCCAACGCGCGTTTTCTGCCCCGCGTCGATGACGGAGAGAAAACCCACATGTTGAGCGGCGTCTCGCCCTATGACGGCGAGGACCGGATCGGCGTCGTGCGCTCGGTCGATGGGTTGCCGCTGCATGTTCTGGTTCGCCTGAGTTCGGACGATTATCTGGCCAGTTGGCGCGCCGATCTGTGGCGGCGCGCGTTGGAAACCACCGCGATGTCGGCGTTGCTGATCGCGCTGGCCGCCCAGCTTCTCCGCCATCTCGGCCAGTTGGAGGAAACCACCAAGGCCCTGGACGCCAGCGAACGACAATCCCAGGCCCTGTTCAACAGCAGCTTTCAGATCATGGGCCTGCTGTCGCCCGACGGGTTGGTCGTGGCGATGAACCAGCCCGCTTGCGCGCTGGCCAATCTGCCGCCCGAAGCGGTGATCGGGCGCCCAGCCTGGGACGTCCGGGGTTGGGCGCGCACACCTGAAATCGCCGCTCAATTTCGCCACTCCATTGAGACCGCCGCCGCTGGACAGTTCGTCCGCTATGAAACGGACATTCACACCGTCGACGACATCCGCATCATGGACGTCTCGATCAAGCCGATCTTCGATGAGGCCGGGCGCGTCGCGCTGCTGGTGGCGGAAGCCCGCGACATCACCGAACGCAAACGCTTTGAAAACAGCCTGCGGGAGAGCGAGGCCCGGCTGCGCTCCTACCTGGACGCGGCGATGGAGGGATTCTTCATCAGCGACGAGGCCGGCCGCTATGTGGACGTCAACCCGGCGGGTTGCCAGACCTTGGGCTACAGCCGCGACGAGATCCTGGCGATGCGGGTGCTGGACCTCATCGCCCGCGACCATCCGATGGGGCCAAGCAGCGTCGAAGGCTTCCGCACCGTCAAACAGCGCGGCTTGTTTCGCGGCGAAATGGCCCTGCGGCACAAGAACGGCGCCATCCTGCGCGCCGAGGTCAACGCGGTGCGGCTGGACAACGGCCTGTATCTGGGCGTCACCCGCGACGTGACCGAACGCCGTCTGGCCGAAGAGGCCCTGCGCGCCAGCACCGCGCGTTTGACCGCCCTGGTTCACGCCTTGCCTGATTTGGTCTTCATCCTGGATGACGAAGGCCGCTACCGTGAAATTTTCGCCAACAGCAACGATCTGCTGATTTTGCCGCCGGAACGGATGATCGGTCGCCGGGCGGAAGAGGTGCTGCCGGACTGGCGGGGACGGCAGTTGATGGAAAGCTTGCGCCAGACCCTGGCGACCAGCCAACCGCAGCGCATGGAATACCAACTGACCGTGCAATCGGGCTTGCGCTGGTTCGAGGCGCGCACCCAGATGCTGGCCGATGATTTCGGCGCGCGCCCCAGCATGCTGATGCTGGTGCGCGACATCACCGACCGCGTCGAAGCTGAAGACCGCTTGGCCGCCGCCAAGGAGCAGGCCGAAGCCGCGAACCGCGCCAAAAGCGCCTTTCTGGCGACCATGAGCCACGAGTTGCGCACGCCCCTGAACGCCATCATCGGCTTTTCCGACATCATGCTGCATGAGCTGTTCGGGCCGCTGGGCAGTCCGCGTTACCGCGACTACGCCCGCCATGTGCAAAACAGCGGGCGCCATCTGCTGGACCTCATCAACGACGTTCTGGACATGTCAAAGCTGGAGGCTGGACGTTTCACCTTGGACGAGGAATGGATCGACATCGCCGATGCGCTGGAGTCCTGCCGCGCGCTCGCCGTTCTTCCTGCCGAACGTGGGAATTTGCGGTTGAGCGTGAACGCCCCCTCCACGTTGCCAAAACTGTTCGCCGATGAGCGCGCGGTGCGGCAGGTTCTGCTGAACGTGCTGGCCAACGCGGTGAAGTTCACGCCATCCGGCGGGCGGGTTGAGGTCGAGGTCGCCGTTTTGCCCGACGCCGTTTTGCCCGAGGAGGGTCGGCCCGATGGCGGCGATCTGGTCATCACCGTGCGCGACACCGGCATCGGCATCGCCCCGGACGCGCTGCTCACCATCGCCGAACCCTTCCAACAGGCCGACAGCTCCATCGCCCGCCGCTTCGGCGGCAGCGGCCTTGGTCTGTCCATCAGCCGCAACCTGATCGAATTGCACGGCGGCAGTCTGACCATCGACAGCGCGCTGGGGCGGGGCACCACGGTGCGCATTCTGTTTCCCGCCGCGCGGGTCGAACGAACGGCGGCGGGCGCGATTGCGGAAGCAACAAGCCCATCGGCGTAACCCAGCCTTCCGCCACCTCACAAACCAGAAAGCGCCACATCATGATCGGAAACGACGGCAAGCCGGTGTCCAAGGCGGACTTGCGCGCCCACATCGCCAACTACAACAGCCAGTCGCGCGGATCGAAGGAGTTCGCGGCGATCCCGCGCGCGCTGGTGACGATCCTCGACGGGTTGAAGCTGGGCAAGACCGGCTACGTCAAATGCCTGGACGGTCAGGTTCAACTGTCCCGCCGCAAGGACAACACGGTGTCGGCGGGGGCCTGACGCGCATACGAAAAGCCCTCCCCCGCCGTCGCGGGAGAGGACTTTTCCTCAAACGCCCCAACAGTCGGGCGGAAACCCGGCGGTCAGTGGTTCGACGCCGCCGCCGCGCCGATGCCGGTTTGCGAGCGGACGAACTGGTCGTCGAACGCCACCCGCTCCGCCGCCGCCGAGGCGCTGCCGTCCAGCTTGGACACGATGATCGTGACCAGGAAGGCCAAGGTCATCGAGAACAGGGCCGGATGCTCGTAAGGGAAGATCGGCGCCGGGTTGTTCAGCACCACCACCCAAACGGCGTTCGACAGGATGACCATCGTCACCGCAGACGCCAGACCGGCCAGACCGCCAGCCAGCGCCCCGCGCGTCGTCAGCCCCTTCCAGTACATCGACAGGATCAGCACCGGGAAATTGACCGACGCCGCGATGCCGAAGGTCAAACCGACCAGAAAGGCGACGTTCTGCTTCTCGAACGCGATGCCCAGCACGACGGCCAGCACGCCCAGCACCAGCGAGGCCATCTTGGACACGCGCATCTCCTCGCGCTCCGTCGCCGTTCCCTTGCGGATGACGCGGGCGTAGAGGTCGTGCGCGATGGCCGAGGCCCCCGCCAAGGCCAGACCCGACACCACCGCCAGGATGGTGGCGAAGGCGACCGCCGACAGGAAGCCCAGGAACAGATCGCCGCCCAGCGCCTTGGCCAGATGCATCACCGGCATGTTGCCGCCGCCGATCAGCTTGCCGCCGACCTTGCCGCCTTCAAAGAATTGCGGATCGGTGCCGACGATGGTGATCGCCGCCATGCCCAGGATGCAGACCAGCAGGAAGAAGAAACCGATGAAGCCGGAGGCCACGAACACGCTCTTGCGCGCTTCCTTGGCGTTGGGAACGGTGAAGAAGCGCATCATGATGTGCGGCAGGGCCGCCGTGCCGAACAGCAGACCCAACGACAGCGACACCGCCGAGACCGGATCGGCCAGCAGCGTGCCCGGCCCCATGATCTTGACCCCGTCCTTGTGCGAGGCGATGGCGCTCTTGGCGATGGCCTCCAGGCTGAAGCCGAAGCGCGACAGGGCCAGGAAGGTCAGCACGATCCCGCCGCCCAGCAGCAGCACCGCCTTGATGATCTGCACCCAGGTGGTGGCGATCATGCCGCCGAAGGTGACGTAGACCACCATCAGCACGCCGACGACCACGACCGCCACGTTGTAATCCAACCCGAACAGCAGCTTGATGAGCTGCCCCGCCCCGACCATCTGGACGATCAGGTAGAAGCACACCACGGTCAGCGAGCCGATGGCCGCGAAGGTGCGGATCTTGTTCTGGTCCAGCCGGTAGGACGCGATGTCGGCGAAGGTGAAATGGCCAAGGTTGCGCAGCCGTTCGGCCAGCAGGAACAGGATGATCGGCCAGCCGACGAAGAAGCTGATGGTGTAGACGAAGCCGTCATAGCCCTTGGCGAAGACCAGGCTGGACAGCCCCAGCAGCGTCGCCGCCGACATGTAGTCGCCCGCGATGGCCAACCCGTTCTGGAATCCGGAGATGCCGCCGCCCGCCGTGTAGAAATCGGCGGTGGATTTGGTCCGGCTCGCCGCCCAATAGGTGATGCCCAGCGTCATGACGACGAAGGCCAGAAACATGGCGATGGCCGAGACGTTGACCGGCTGTTTCTCCACCGCGCCCAGATCACCGCCCGCCGCCAGCGCCGGAACGCTCAGCGCCAGAGTCAGGGCCACGCCAAGGCCGAGGCCAAGCCCCGCCGTTTTTCCAAGCGCGCGGCTCATTGCAGAGTCTCCCGGGTGATCGCGTCGTTCAGCGTCTCGAACTCGCCGTTGGCGAAATGCGAATAAACGCCGGTCAGCAGCCAGGACACGACGATGATCGCCGCCCCGATGGGGAAACCGACGCTCAACGCCGATTCCTCCGACAAAGGCGCGCGCAGAACCTGCGGCGCGAAGGCGACGACCATCATGAAGGCGTAATAGGACGCCAGCACGATGGCCGACAGGCCCAGCGCCAGACGGCTCCGCTTCTTCACCAACTCATGGAATTTTGGGTTCTGGCGAACCCGCGCGTAGACGGGGTTTGACATGCTTCCTCCAGACGATGGCCGTCTTTTCTCGTTGCTTGGCCCCTCAATCGGGGATCCTGCGCCATCGCCTACGCCAACAGTTTTGCCCAAATTTCCCGGAAATATGACGAATTGTTGCGGGGGCGATTCAGCAATTTTCGCATCGTTTGCGATTGAGCGACCGGCGGGAAGCTGGAACTATGGCGGCGTTTTCCGCCCCGCCCCTTCCGCCGCCGGTCACGTCGCCCCATGGTCCGCTCGCGTTTGTTCCGCTCGCGTCTGTTTCTTCGGCTGTTTTCGGCCATCCTGCTGACGCTGGGGCTGTTTTCGTCGGCGGTCTATCTGCTGGCCGTCCCGCTGATCGAAGAGACGGCTTACGAGATCGAGCGCGACGCCAGCCGCACCATCCTCGACAACGTGTTCGAGCTGGTCAGCAAAATCCGGGGCGGGCTGGAGGAGCAGCGGACGATCACGGTGGAGTCCTACAAGACCCGCCTGCGCGACATGGTGTCCGCCGCCGCCGGTTACATCGACCATGTCCACGCCCGCGCCGACCGGGGCGACATCACGCGGGAGGAGGCCAATCGACAGGTCGCCGAAGGGCTTCAAGCCCTGCGTTACGGCAGCGACGGCTACATCTGGGCGACCGATTACAATTCGATCATCCTGTCCCACCCGTCGCCCGACTATCAGGGCCATGACAAGTCCGACCTGCGCGACAACACGGGCCGTTACATCCTGCCCACCATCATCGCCACGGCGAGGCGGGAGGGCGAAGGCTTCCTGACCTATCCCTGGTGGCGGCCCAACGGCGACGAACGCGCGCCCAAGCTCAGCTATTTCCGCGACCTGCCCCGGCGCGGCGTCGTCGTCGGCACCGGGGCCTATCTGGCCGACGTGGACGCCGAGGTCGAGCGGCGCAAGGCCGAAGCCATCGAGGATCTGCGCCAGGCCCTGCGCAACCTGCGCATCGCCCGCACCGGCTATCTCTACATCTTCGACTCGGCGAACCGGATGATTATCCATCCCAACGCCAACATCGAAAACACCGCCTTCGGCACGTTGGTGAACCCCGTCACCGGCAAGCCCATCGCCGAAGAGCTGAAAATCGCCGCCGCCAAAGGCGAACCGCTGACCTATCTGTGGGACAAGCCCGACGATCCGGGCAACTACGCCTATGAAAAGATCAGTTGGGTCCGGCATTTCCAGGGCTTCGACTGGTACATCGCCTCCTCGGTCTATGTGGAGGAGTTGCGGCGGTCGTCGGTGGTGCTGGGCAACCGGATTCTCGCCATCGCCGTGGCGCTGATGCTGACCGGCGGCCTGCTGGGCTATGTCGCGGTGCGGCGGCTGGTCGCCCCGCTGCGGCGGTTGGCCGACGCCGCCGCGCAGGTGCGGGCGGGCGACCTGAACGCCGAAAGCGGCATCCGCCGCGACGACGAAATCGGCCTGCTCGCCACCGCCTTCGACGGCATGGTCGGGCGGGTGCGCGACAACATCGCCACGCTGGACAGCCGGGTGCGCGACCGCACCGCCGCCCTGGAGGACGCCAACACCCGCCTGCGCGCGGCGATGGCGAGCCAGGACACCGCCCGCCGGGCGCTGGCCGAATCGGAGGGACGCCAACGCGTCATCCTCGACGCCATCCCCGCCAGCATCGCCGGTCTGGACCGCGACGAGCGTTTGACCTTCGCCAACCGGCGCTGGGCCGAGCTGGTCGGGCGGACCAAGGCCGAGGTCATCGGCCAAGGGTTGGCGTCCATCGTCGGGCGCCGCGCGCATGAGGCGCTGGCCCCCCATCTCGACCGCTGCCGGGCGGGGGAGCTGGTGACGTTCGAGTACAGCCTGCCGCGCGGTGGAAAAACGCTCATCACCAAGACGACGCTGATTCCCCATCATGGGGCCGACGGCGCGGTCTCCGGCCTGTTCGTCCTGACCCTGGACGTCACCGACGAAAAACAGACCGAGCGCCAGTTGATCGAGGCGCAGCGTTTGAAGGCGGTCGGCCAATTGTCCGGCGGGTTGGCGCACGACTTCAACAATCTGCTGTCGATCATCATCGGCAACCTGTCGGCGGCGCGCGAGCGTTACGCCGGGGTGGAGGGGCTGGACGCCTATCTGGAGCCGGCCCAACGCGCCGGACGGCGCGGGGCCGACATCACCGGGCGTCTGCTGGCCTTTTCCCGCCAACAGCCGTTGAAACCGGAACCCATCGAATTGTGCGGCCTGCTGCGCGACATGGCGGTTCTTCTGCGCCGCTCCTTCCCCAGCAGCATCGACATCCAGGTGCCGGGGGACGGCCCGGATTTCTGGACCATCGCCGACCAGACCCAATTGGAAAACGCCCTGGTCAATCTGGCGATCAACGCGCGCGACGCCATGCCCGACGGCGGGCGGCTGGACATCGCCATCGCCCGGCGCGGCGTGACCGACGGGCTGGTCTTCGACGAGCCGGTGCGGCCCGACGATTATCTGGAGATCCGCGTCCGCGACAGCGGCGTCGGCTTCACGGCGGAGGCGCTGGCCCGCGCCGTCGAACCCTTCTTCACCACCAAAACGCAAGGCTCGGGCCTTGGGCTGTCGATGGTCTATGGCTTCGTCAAGCAATCGCGCGGCTATCTCCAGATCGACAGCCAGCCCGGCCAGGGCGCCGCCGACCGGGGGACAACCGTCACCCTGCTGTTGCCGCGCGCCGAGCCGGTCGCCCGCCTGCCCGACCTCCCCGCCCCGCCGCCCCAGCCCGACGCGCTGGACAGCGGTTGGCGCGGCAAGCTGGCCCTGATGGCGGAGGACAACGACGACGTGCGGCAGGTGATGCGCCAGCAACTGGTCGAGCTGGGCTTTTCCGTCGTCGAGGCGTCGAGCGGCGACGAGGCGGCGGAGTTGATCGAACAGATCGACGGCCTGTCGCTGCTGGTGTCGGACATCGTCATGCCCGGTCTGTCGGGAATCGAACTGGCCCGGCGGGCGCGGCGGCTGCGCCCGGCGTTGCGGGTGGTTCTGGTCAGCGGCTTTTCAGTGGAGTCTGGCGAGCCGCCCCCCGACGCGGTCATACTGCGCAAACCGTGGGACAAGCGGGACCTGGTGGCGGCCATCGGCCACGCCAGCGAACCCGCGTCGGCCTGAACGAACCGGGCCGGACAATGGGAAGGGGGAAGCGCGCGTGACGCAAAAGAAACGGATTTATGTGGTCGAGGACGAGGCCGACATCCGCAATCTCGTCACCGGGGTGCTGGAAAGCTACGGCTACGCGGTGTCGGCCTGGGGCAGCGGGCGGGAGGCGCGGCAGGCGATCCAGCGGCAGGCCCCCGACCTGTGCATCGTCGATCTCGGCCTGCCCGACATGGACGGCCTGACCCTGGTGCGTGAGCTGTGGGAGGATGTCCGCTTTGGCGTCATCATCCTGTCGGGGCGCGGCGGCACGTCCGACCGGGTGTTGGGGCTGGAGCTGGGGGCCGACGATTACGTCGTCAAACCGTTTGAGCCGCGCGAGCTGGTCGCCCGCGTCAACAGCGCCATCCGGCGGCGCGAGCAATTGACGGCGGCGGCGGCCACGGCGGAAACCGGGCGGGCGCGCTTTGGCGGCTGGGTGTTCGATCTGGGCGATTTGACGCTGACCGCCGACGACGGGCGCCAGGACAGCCTGACCGCCGCCGAAGCGGCCCTGCTGCTGACCCTGCTGAAGGCGCCCAAGCGGGTTCTGTCGCGCGAGCATCTGCAAGGCCCCGATCTGGACCGCGACGATTTCCCCTACGACCGCAGCATCGACGTTCGCGTGTCGCGCATCCGCAAAAAGATCGAAGAGGATCCGCGTTCCCCCCGCCTCATCAAAACCGTCTATGGCGCGGGCTATCTGTTCGCCGGGGACGTCGTCTGGCTGCGGTGACGTCTCCGCGCGGCTCTCGATAACAATTGGTCATAATCTGGAGAAAGTTTCGCAAAGCTGAGCTGCTACAGGAACGCTCCAGAGCCGCGACGCCCGGCCCGCTGGCGTTTTGGGCGACAGCCGAAGCCGAACAAAGCCAACAAGAATCACCCCTGGGGAGAATGGTCCGATGAGTGAAGCCAACGCTTACGAACGCGACCTCGACCGCAACGCCGCGAATTTCGTGGCGCTGACGCCGCTGACCTATCTGGAACGCGCCGCGTCGGTCTGGCCCGAACGCACCGCCGTCATTCATGGCGCCATCCGCCGCAATTGGGCGGAAACCTTTTCGCGCGTGCGCCGTCTGGCCGCCGCGCTGGCCAACGTCGGCGTCGGCAAGGGCGACACCGTCGCCATGCTGGCCGCCAACACGCCCGAATTGTTCGAGGCGCATTTCGGCGTGCCGCTGACCGGCGGCGTGCTGAACGCCATCAACACCCGGCTCGACGCCGAGGCCATCGCCTTCATCCTGAAGCATGCCGAAGCCAAGCTTCTCATCGTTGACCGCGAATTCTCCGGCGTGGCGAAAAAGGCGCTGGCCCTGCTCGACGCGCCGATCCCGGTGATCGACATCGACGACCCGAGCTATGTCGGCGGCGAGTTGATCGGCGACCGCGATTATGAGGCGTTCCTCGCCGACGTCGAGACCGAACATCCCTGGATCCTGCCGACCGACGAATGGCAGGCCATCGCGCTGAACTACACCTCCGGCACCACCGGCAACCCGAAGGGCGTCGTCTATCACCATCGCGGGGCCTATCTGAACGCGGTGTCGAACGCGCTGTCCTGGAACATGGGCGACGCGCCGGTCTATCTGTGGACGCTGCCGATGTTCCACTGCAACGGCTGGTGCTTCCCCTGGACCATCGCCGTAACCGCCGGAACCAGCGTCTGCTTGCGTCAAGTCCGCCCCGAGGCCGTGCTGACCCTGATCCGCGACGAGAAGGTGACGAATTTCTGCGGCGCCCCCATCGTGCTGAACATGCTGAACAACGCGCCCGCCGCGCTGAAGGAGGGCATCAGCCACAAAGTCAAGGTGATGGTCGCGGGCGCCGCCCCGCCCGCCGCCGTGATCGCGGGGATGGAGCGCATGGGCTGGGACGTCACCCACGTCTATGGCCTGACCGAATGCTACGGCCCGACCGTGGTCTGCGTCTGGCATGACCGCTGGAACGACCTGTCCATCGACGACAAGGCGGCGATCAAGGCCCGCCAGGGCGTGCGCGGCCCGATGCTGGAAGAAATCATGATCGCCGACCCGCACACGCTGGCCCCGATGCCCAAGGATGGGCGGACGATGGGCGAGATCATGATGCGCGGCAACAACGTCATGAAGGGCTATCTGAAGAACCCCAAGGCGACCGACGAAGCCTTCGCGGGCGGCTGGTTCCACACCGGCGATCTGGCGGTCTGGCACGCCGACGGCTATGTCGAGATCAAGGACCGCTCGAAGGACATCATCATCTCCGGCGGCGAGAACATCTCGTCCATCGAGGTGGAGGACGTGCTCTACAAGCACCCCGACGTGATGGAGGCCGCCGTCGTCGCCCGCCATGACGAGAAATGGGGCGAGACGCCCTGCGCCTTCGTCAGCCTGAAGGACGGCGCCAGCGCGACCGAGGCCGACATCATCGCCTTCTGCCGCGCCCACATGGCCCATTTCAAGGCCCCGCGCACCGTGGTCTTCGGCCCGCTGCCCAAGACCTCGACCGGCAAAATCCAGAAGTTCGTCCTGCGCAAGCAGACCGAAGAACTGTAAGGGCGCGTTCGACCCCTCTTTGCGGGCCGCCGTTTCCCCCTCCCTAACCCTCCCCCGCTGCGCGGGAGAGGGGACTGCCGCTGAACGCTGACAAAGGTCCGGCCCCCTCTCCCGCGAAGCGGGGGAGGGATGGGGAGGGGGCGAACTTCGCCCAGCGCTCCCACGCCACAAAAAACACCACCACTCCCCCGAGGGTCCCCGCCATGAAAATCCTCTGCGCCGTGAAGCGCGTCGTGGACTACAACGTCAAAATCCGGGTGAAGACCGATCAAACCGGCGTCGAGACGGCCAACGTCAAATTCTCGATGAACCCGTTCGACGAAATCGCCGTCGAGGAGGCCGTCCGCCTCAAGGAATCCGGCGCGGCGACCGAGATCGTCGTCGTCGCCGTCGGCCCGACCGCCGCGCAGGAAACCCTGCGCACGGCGCTGGCCATGGGGGCCGACCGCGCCATTCTGGTGCAGACCGATCTGGAAACCCAGCCGCTGGGCGTCGCCAAGGCGCTGAAGGCCATCGTCGCCAAGGAAGCCCCCGGTCTGGTCATCGTCGGCAAACAGGCGATCGACGATGACTGCAACCAGACCGGCCAGATGCTGGCCGCGCTGCTGGGTTGGGGCCAGGGCGCCTTCGCCTCCAAAATCGCCGCCGCCAACGGCGCATTGACCGTGACCCGCGAGGTGGACGGCGGCATGGAAACCATCGCCCTGCCCCTGCCCGCCGTCGTCACCGCCGACCTGCGCCTGAACGAGCCGCGTTACGCCACCCTGCCCAACATCATGAAGGCGAAGAAGAAGCCGCTGGAGATCGTCGCCCCCGACGCGCTCGGCGTCGATCTGACCCCGCGCCTGACGGTTTTGAAGGTCGAGGAGCCGCCGACCCGCAGCGCGGGCGTCAAGGTCCCCGACGTCGCCACCCTGGTCGCCAAGCTGAAGAACGAAGCGAAGGTCATCCCATGAGCGTCCTCCTCCTCGCCGAACATGAACAGGGTCAGCTCAAGGCCGCGACCCGCAACGCCGTCACCGCCGCCAAGGCCATCGGCGGCGACCTCCATGTCCTGGTCGTCGGATCGGGCGTCGCCGCCGTGGCGGACGCCGCGTCGAAGATCGACGGCGTCGCCAAGGTGCTGGTCGCCGACTCCGCCCTCTACGCCCACCCGCTGGCCGAGCCGCTGAGCGCCCTGATCGTCAGCCTCGCGGGCGGCTACAGCCACATTCTGGCCCCGGCGACCTCGACGGCGAAAAACGCCCTGCCGCGCGTCGCCGCGCTGCTGGACGTGGCGATGCTGTCGGAGATCACCGGCGTCGTCTCCCCCCACCGCTTCGTCCGCCCGATCTACGCCGGAAACGCGCTGGCCACCGTCGAATCGGCGGATTCGGTCAAGGTGGTGACGGCGCGTTCCACCGCCTTCGACGCCGCCGGTGATCGGGGGGGCGACGGGTCCGCCGCCGCGCCGGTCGAGGCGGTCGCCGCCGTCGCCGATCCGGCCCTGTCGCGCTTCGTCTCGGCGGAGCTGTCGAAATCGGAACGGCCCGAACTGACCGCCGCCCGCATCGTCGTGTCGGGCGGACGCGGCATGCAGTCGGGCGAAAACTTCCACCTGCTGGAGGCCATCGCCGACACGCTGGGCGCCGCCGTCGGCGCGTCCCGCGCCGCCGTGGACGCCGGGTTCGTGCCGAACGACTATCAGGTCGGCCAAACCGGCAAGATCGTCGCCCCGGATCTCTACATCGCCGTCGGCATTTCCGGCGCGATCCAGCATCTGGCGGGCATGAAGGACAGCAAGATCATCGTCGCCATCAACAAGGACGAAGAGGCGCCGATCTTCCAGGTCGCCGATTACGGTCTGGTCGCCGACCTGTTCAGGGCACTGCCCGAACTGTCCGCCGCGCTGTAACGCGGTCTTGCCTGCGTTGTTTCCCTCTCCCGTCTCGCGGGAGAGGGAGGGGACCCGCGACGCGGGGAGGGTGAGGGGTTCGCCAAGAATCCAGTCAAAGGATCCTTGCCGCCCCCTCACCCTTCCCATGCGGCGCATGGGTCCCTTCCCTCTCCCGAAACGGGAGAGGGCGTTCTCCACCCGATTTGCCGCGAGGTGCGCGCCATGACCGCCTATGTTCCGCCACTCAAAGAGATCCGTTTCGTTCTCGACCATCTCGCCGGCATGGCCGACGTCGCGGCGCTGCCGGGTTTTGAGGACGCCTCCGCCGACATGGTGGACAGCATTCTCGGCGAGGCCGCCAAGATCGCCGAAAACACGTTGGCCCCGCTGAACGAGATTGGCGACCGCCAAGGGGCCAAGTTGGACGCGGCGGGCGTCGCCCGCACCGCCGACGGCTGGGGCGCGGCGTGGCGGACGCTGGTCGAGGGCGGTTGGAACAGCCTGCCCTTTGATCCCGCACAGGGCGGCATGGGCCTGCCCAACCTGCTGAACACCGCCGTTCAGGAAATGTGGCAATCGGCCAACATGGCCTTCGCGCTCTGCCCGATGTTGACGCAAGGCGCCGTCAACGCCATGCAGCTCTACGCCGACGACGCGCTGAAGGCGATCTATCTGCCCAAGATGATTTCGGGCGAATGGACCGGCACGATGAACATCACCGAACCGCAAGCCGGATCGGACCTCGCCGCCACCCGCTCGCGCGCCGTGCCGAACGGCGATCATTACCTCGTCAGCGGCCAGAAGATCTTCATCACCTACGGCGACCATGATTTGACGGAGAACATCGTCCATCTGGTGCTGGCCCGCCTGCCCGACGCCCCGGCGGGGGTGAAGGGCATCTCGCTGTTCGTCGTGCCGAAATTCCTGGTCAACGCCGACGGCTCCATCGGCGCCCGCAATCAGGTCAACTGCGTGTCGCTGGAGCACAAGCTGGGCATCCATGGCAGCCCGACCGCCGTGCTGTCCTTCGGCGACGAGGGCGGGGCTGTCGGCTGGCTGGTCGGCCAGCCCAATCGCGGCCTGGAATACATGTTCACCATGATGAACCACGCCCGGCTGAACGTGGCGATGCAGGGTCTGGCCATCGCCGAGCGCGCCTATCAGCAGGCGCTGTCCTACGCCCGCGACCGCGTGCAGGGCAAGCCGCTGGGCTGGACCGGGAACGCCCCCTTCGCCATCGTCCATCACCCCGACGTGCGCCGCCTGCTGATGGGCATGAAGGCGCGGATCGAGGCGATGCGCGGAATCCTCTACACGGCGGCGGCGGCCGTGGACGTCGCCCACAACCACACGGACGAGGCCGAACGCAAGCGCGCCGGTCTGCTGGTCGATCTGCTGACCCCCATCGCCAAGGGCTGGTGCACCGAAACCGGCCAGATTCTGGCGTCGGACGGCGTGCAGGTGCATGGCGGCATGGGCTTCATCGAGGAAACCGGCGCGGCCCAACATTACCGCGACGCCCGCATCACGACGATTTACGAAGGCACCACGGCGATCCAGGCCAACGACCTCGTCAACCGCAAGATCCTGCGCGACGGCGGGGCCGGGGCGCGCGCCCTGCTCGCCGACATCGCCGCGTTGGGCCGTGACCTGGCCGACGGCGCCGACGACTCGCTGCGCGTCACCGGCCTCGCCCTGCTCGACAGCACGGTTCACGCGGGCGAAGCGGTGGCGTGGCTGCTGACGGCGGGGACCGACGACGTCCGCGTTCCGGCGGCGGCCTCGGTCACTCTGCTGGAACTGCTGGGGTTGGTCGTCGGCGGCTGGCAATTGGCCCGCTCGGCCCGCGTCGCCGTGGCGAAGCTGGCCGAGGGCGATCCCGACACGGCGTTCCTGTCGGCCAAGCCGCTGACCGCCCGCTTCTTCGCCGAACATTTCCTGCCCCGCGTCGCCGCGCTGCGGACGGTGGTGGTGGCGGGGTCGGGTTCGGTGATGGCGCTCAGCGACGAACAGCTGTTCGCCGCGTAAGCCACGCTTGTCTTTCCCTCTCCCGAAACGGGAGAGGGAAACTCAGCGTCGCTCTTACAGCAGGGTTTCCAACACGCGGTCGGGCGGGGTGTGGCCGTCGATGAAGGTCTTGATGTTGATGACGACCTTCTCGCCCATGTCGATGCGGCCCTCGATGGTGGCCGATCCCATGTGCGGCAGCAGGACGACGTTGTCGAGTCGCAGCAGCTTCGGGTTGACCGCCGGTTCATGCTCGAACACGTCCAGCCCCGCCCCGGCGATTTCGCCCTTGGACAGCATCTTGGTCAGCGCCACCTCGTCGATCACCTCGCCACGCGAGGTGTTGACGATGTAGCAGTGCGAACGCAGCAGCTTCAGGCGGCGTTCCGACAGCAGATGATAGGTGGCCGGGGTGTGCGGGCAGTTGATCGACACGATGTCCATCCGGGCCAGCATCTGGTCCAGGCTGGCCCAATAGGTCGCCTCCAGCTCCTGCTCCAGATCCGGGTGAACGCGGCGGCGGTTGTGGTAGTGGATCGACATGCCGAACGCCCGCGCCCGACGAGCCAGCGCCTGACCGATCCGCCCCATGCCGAGAATCCCCAGCCGCTTGCCGGTCATGCGGTGGCCCAGCATGGTGGTCGGCCCCCAACCGGCCCATTGGCCGGAGCGGACCAGCCGTTCCCCCTCGGCCAAGCGCCGGGCGGTGGCCAGCAGCAGCGCCATCGTCATGTCGGCGGTGTCGTCGGTCAGCACGCCCGGCGTGTTGGTGACGACGATGCCGCGCTCGCGCGCCGTCTTCAGGTCGATGTGATCGACGCCGGTGCCGAAGGAGGCGATCAGGCGCAGGCGCGGCCCGGCCTTGTCCAGCAGCTCGCGGTCGATGCGGTCGGTCACGGTGGGAACCAGCACGTCGGCGTTGGCCACCGCGTCCACCAACTGCGCGGCGCTGAGCGGCGTGTCGTCCGGATTGAGACGGGTGTCGAACAGCTCCATCATCCGGGTTTCGACGACATCCGGCAGCTTGCGTGTAACGACGACGAGCGGCTTTTTCTTGTCGGTCATCGAGCGGCGCCTCCCCTAACCTTATGACCGCGCGAGCGATGCGCAAGACGGCCTGTGGTTGCCATACCAAGCGGTTGTTTCACTGTCCAGATCGCTGTGACGAATGACCGCCCTGAAACCAGCGCGACGGCCCCGGCGCGTCCCGATTTCAGCGGCGGCCACGGTTCAGCGGCGCGGCGAACCTTGCCCCGAACAAGTCGCCCTCACTATAGTGCCGCCCGGTTCCCCCTGGTTCCAAGACCGATGTCCGTTCCAAAATCCCCGTCCCGCTTCTGATTCGGTGTGTTCCATGCTCGCTCGCCGCTTCGCTCTTGTCGCGCTGACCCTGTTGATCGGGGCCGGGTGTGGCCCGGCGTTCCAGGCCAGAGCCGCCGAAGCCCGCAAGGAAAGGGATCCGACCCACGCGTCCGGCCTGCCGATTCCGCGATTCGTCACTCTGCGCGTCGGTGAAGTCAACCTGCGCTCCGGCCCCAACGGCAGCTACCCCATCGACTGGGTGTTCACCCGCAAAGAGATGCCGGTCGAAATCATCCAGGAGTTCGACACCTGGCGGCGCATCCGCGATTGGGAGGGCAGCGAGGGTTGGGTTCATCAAAGCGCGCTGGCGGGCAAGCGTGGCGCGCTCATCATCGGGCAGGTGCGTTCCCTGCGCAAAACCCCGCAAAGCGACGCGCCGGTCGTCGCGCGCGCCGAAGTCGGCGTCATCGGTTCCCTGAAGAAATGCCAGGGCGATTGGTGCGAGATCGACGTCAAAGGGTATCGTGGTTGGCTGCAACGGTCTGACTTCTGGGGAACCTACCCCGGTGAAAAAATCGAGTGATTTTACCCCGGTGTTATTGACGCTGCTCCATCATCCGGGCTACACAACGCCCGCCGCCTTCACGACGCCGCACGGGCGCGCCAAGGTAAGGCCAGGAGAGATCACCGTGACCAGCAGCGACACGCCTGCCAACACCAGCTTAAGCAACCTAAGCCCAACCGCCGCCTGCATCGCCTTCGCCGGATCGCGCCGCATCGCCCTTGGTCCGCTGACCACGCTGGCCCGCGCGGTGAAGGCGCACAGCGACAGCGACGAGTCCGCCCCCATTCTGATTTTCGAGGCCGCGACCAGCGCCCGGATCGAGTTGGACCTGCGTGGCAGCCTGGACGACGTGCTGGCCCGCCTGCCGCAACCCGCCCCGGCGGAAACCGCGCGCAAGAGCGGTCCGGGCCGTCCCAAGCTGGGCGTGGTGTCGCGCGAAGTCACCCTGTTGCCCCGCCATTGGGATTGGCTGGCGACCCAACCCGGCGGCGCCTCCGTCACGCTGCGCAAGCTGGTGGAGGAGGCCAAGCGGGCCAGCCTGGACAAGGACCGCGCCCGCCGCGCCCGCGAGGCCGCCCACCGTTTCATGACCGTCATGGCCGGGGATCTGCCACAGTATGAGGAGGCCGTCCGCGCCTTCTACGCCCAGGACGCCGACCGTTTCAGCGCGTTGATCCAGGATTGGCCGGAGGATGTCCGCAGCCACGCCGCCCATCTGGCGGCGGCGGCCCTGCAAGGCGGCGAGGCGGCGACCCAGGCGGCCTGAGGCGCGCGTTTGTGGATCGGCCCCCTCCCCATCCCTCCCCCGCGTTGCGGGAGAGGGGGCTGGCTCCTTGTCGGCGTTCGGCGGAGTTCCCTCTCCCGCGTGAGCGGGGGAGGGTTAGGGAGGGGGAAAAACATTCCCCTCACGCAAAATCCTCCGCCAGCGCCGCCCGCACAGCCTCCGGCATCACCGCGAGATGGCCGTAGTTTGGGTGGGTGATGCCGACCATCACCGGCGCGCCTGGATGCCGGAAGGCGTCCACCTGCGCGTCGGTGAAGTCGAAATGGATGAAATGCACCGACGAGGTCTTGCCCGCCGCGTTGGTGCGCTCGACGTCCGCCTCGGAACGGCCCGGAACGGTCTCGCCGCCGATCTTGATCTCCATATGGGCCTCGACGCCGCCCAGCGCGCTCAGGACGCGGTGGCGGCGGTCGGCGTCGTCGATCTCGAACATCACCGTGGCGACCAGTTCCCGCCCCTTGGGAATCAAGGGGTTGTAAGCGTTGAGTTCGTCGGCGATCTGCTCCTCCCCGCCCTTCTCGATGCGCAGCATCTCGTGGATCTGCTGCCACATCGTTTCGTAATTCTCAAAAAAGAAAGTCGCGTGCGGGCCGACCGACAGGCGGCGATTTTTCTTCAGCGCCATCAAGGCTGTGCGGCGTTCCGCCCGCTCGGCGGCGTATTGCGCCATCGGCAGAATGTCGGCGCGGGTGATTTCGGTCTTGGCGGCCATGGCTGGCTCCTGGCAGGTCCGGCTCAGACGGCGATGCCGTAGGCGCGGGCGAAGAGTTCGACGGGGTGCAGGTTTTCCAGTTTGGGCGCGGGCGCTTCGGGATCGGCCAACCGCTCGATCCCCTGCATGATGTGCGGCCCGGCGATGGGGCATTCCGACGCGACGAAGTGTTTGCCCGAGGCCAGAGCCTGCGCGGCGACCGGCTTGCCGACCTTGAGCGCCAACGGAAAATTCTCGGTCAGCACGCCCCAGGAGCCGCCATGGCCGGAGCAGCGCTCGATCACCTTCAAATCAGCCTTCGGGATCAGCCGCAGCATCTCCGCCGCCTTTTGCCCGATGTTCTGGGCGCGGGCGTGGCAGGCGATGTGCAGAGCCACCCCGCCCGGCAGCGGTTCCAGCCCTGGGGCCAGCCCCTCCTTGCGGGCGATGTCGACGATGTATTCGCTGAC
The DNA here is from genome assembly GCF_057809575.1 of Azospirillum sp. FG154. Taxonomy (NCBI): domain Bacteria; kingdom Pseudomonadati; phylum Pseudomonadota; class Alphaproteobacteria; order Rhodospirillales; family Azospirillaceae; genus Azospirillum; species Azospirillum sp. FG154. The sequence goes on from NZ_JBMDKF010000037.1 coordinate 30,062, forward strand.
GTCGTAGGTCGCCTGCGCCAGTTTTTCGACCGCCGCGCGGTGGGGCGCGTCCTTTGGCGCGATCAAGGGCCATTCCAGCTTCAGCATCAGGGCGCAACTCGGCACCAGGGCGATGACGTCATAACCCTTGTCGATCCAGGGGGCGAGCGCGGTCGCGACCGTCGCCGCCTTGCCGTCCACCCGCGCCAGATCGCCCTGTTCAAGCTGCGGCATGCCGCAGCAGCCAGGATAGACCACCTCCGACTCGACGCCGTTCCGGGCCAGAATGGCGCGGGCGGCCATGCCGATGGACGGGGTGTTGTAATTGCCCGAACAGGTGGCGTAGAGCACCGCCTTGCGCTTGCCGAAGGCCGGGGCGTCGCGGTTCAGCGCCAGCGGTTCGGCCTTGGCCCGCATGGTCAGGGTTTTGCCGGTGAAGCGCGGCAGATGGGCGTCGCGGTGGACGCCCGCGACCTTCTCCAGCAGCGGGCGGGTCAGGCTGTTGGTCTCCGCCGAAGCCCAATTGGCGAGGGCGGCGACCGGGCGCGCCAGTTCGCCGTTGCGGTCGGTTTGCGTCAATTGTTTGAGCGCGACCGAAATCCCGTTCTTTTTCGCCTCGACCGCACGGTGACGCACCATCAGATGCGGGAAATCCAACGCCCATTCGTGCGGCGGCACATAGGGGCATTTGGTCATGAAACACAGGTCGCACAGCGTGCAGGCGTCCACCACCCCCTTGAACGCGGCGGACGGCACGCCGTGCAACTCCGCGTCGCCCGCCTGGTCCACCAGATCGAACAGGCGGGGGAAGCTGTCGCACAGATTGAAGCAGCGCCGACAGCCGTGGCAGATGTCGAAGACCCGGCGCATCTCGGCGTCGAGCTTGGCCTCGTCATAGAAATCGGGATTTTGCCAGTCGAGCGGATGACGAACCGGCGCCCCCAGGCTGCCTTCGCGCATGGAACGGTCTCCTCCGAGGAATGGGTGTCGCGGCGTCGGACGCGCAAGCCCCACCCCTCCCCCGCCGCCGACGGGAGAGGGGAACGGCGTTCCTCACCCCAGCAGATTGTCCAACGCCTTCTGGAACCGCCCGGCGTGGCTCTTTTCCGCCTTGGCCAGCGTTTCAAACCAGTCGGCGATTTCGTCGAACCCCTCGTCGCGGGCGGTTCGCGCCATGCCCGGGTACATGTCGGTGTATTCGTGGGTTTCGCCCGCGATGGCCGCCTTCAGATTGTCCGACGTCGTGCCGATGGGCAGGCCGGTGGCGGGGTCGCCGGTTTCTTCCAAAAACTCCAGATGGCCGTGAGCGTGGCCAGTCTCCCCCTCCGCCGTGGAGCGGAACACGGTGGAGACGTCGTTGTAGCCTTCGACGTCGGCCTTCTGTGCGAAATAAAGATAACGGCGGTTGGCCTGGCTTTCACCGGCGAACGCGGCCTTCAGATTGTCTTCGGTCTTGCTGCCCTTCAGCGCCATGACGGGATCCTCCAGACGGTTGCGCCCAGCGTCACCGTGCGTGTCTCACACCCGCGCGGGCGTGACGGGAATAGTGGCGCCGACCGTTGGTCGCGTCAACAATTTGGAAGGACTCTAAACACTGCGCCAAGACGCCGCAGCGCCACACAGTTTGCGAATCAATCGCAAGGCAGGGGAGTCGTCGGGCTGGCGTCTTCAACCAGCCGAACAATCACGTCCACCCGCGCGATCCGCGTTCCCGCCGGGGCTTTCGGCAGGGATTGCACCGCCAGATGATCGCCGGGGATGTCTTCCAGCCGTCCGGTGTTTTCCAGGAAGAAATGATGATGGTCGCTGGTGTTGGTGTCGAAATAGGATTTTCCGGCTTCGACCACCACCTCGCGCAGCAGACCGGCGGCGGTGAACTGATTCAGCGTGTTGTAAACGGTCGCCAGCGACACCCGCAGATCGGCGGACAGCGCCTCGCCATGCAATTGCTCGGCGGTGACGTGGCGGTCGCAGCCCTCGAACAACAGCCGGGCCAATCCCAAACGCTGGCGGGTCGGACGCAGCCCAACGCCGTTCAGACGATCCAGAATCTGCTTGTAGGGGCGGTTGACGGTCATCATGGGCAAGCCCCTCAGCCGAACGGCGTCAATCATGGGTCGCGCGGCGGAGGATCGCTCCACCACATTCGAGCCATTCTAAAACCAATGGGCCGGACGACGCAACACAGCGCGTCACGCGGCCCATTGGGGAAAGCCCTGAACTCACAAGAAAAATCAGTAACCCGACGCGATCCGCTCGATCAACTGCTTCACCGTTGGGATGAAGCCGTCAGCGTAATAGGGATCGGAGGCGAAGCGGTAGGCGTTGTGCCCGGCGAACATCAACTGATTTTCACAATCGTCGGTGTGGCTGACCGCCTGGAGCGTTTTTTGAATGCAGAAGGAACGCGGATCGGCCTTCTTGCCGGTGGTCCCGGCCTCGTTCTGCATCCAGTTGGAGAAGCCGCAGGCCGACAGGCAGCCCATGCAATCGACCTGATCGCGCAGGATCTTGTCCGACTGTTCCGGCGTGACGAAAATCAGCGTGCTGTCGGGCGTCTTCAGGCCGGTGGTGAAGCCCTGGCTGAGCCAGCCTTCCGCCCGAACCTTGTCGGTCTCGGTGACGTAGACCGGGCGACCGCGCGGGCCGACCGGGAATTCGGCGGAATGTTCGCCCACCGGCTTGGGCAGATAGGCGATCTGCCGTTCCGACCGCGCCATCAAATCGAGCAGGAAGGGGTTCTTGACCGCCGACGAATAGAAGCCGGTCGGCGAGAAGCGGTTGAGGAAGACGTCGCCCGGCTTCAGGTTCAGCAGCCGGTTCTTCCACGCCGTGGAGATCGGGCTTTCCTGCGTCAGCAGCGGACGGGTGCCGTATTGGAAGGCGACCGGCCCCAGATCGGGGTTGTCGATCCAGTCCTCCCATTCCGACAGCCACCAGACGCCGCCCGCCATGACGATGGGGGTCTCGTTCAAGCCAAAGCTGTTCATCATCTGGCGCAGGGCCAGAACGCGGGGGAACGGATCCTCCGGCTTCTGCGGATCCTCGGAGTTGGACAGGCCGTTGTGGCCGCCCGCCAACCACGGATCCTCATAGACGACGCCGCCCAGATTCTCGCGGAATTTGTTGTAGGCGCGCAGCCACAGCGCCCGGAAGGCGCGGGCCGACGACACGATGGGGTAATAATGCACCCCGTGATGAACGGCGATTTCGGCGACCTTGTAGGGCATGCCGGCGCCGCAGGTGACGCCGTGAATCAGGCCCTTGGCCCCTTCCAGCACGCCGTTCAGGATGTGCTCGGCCCCGCCCATTTCCCACAGGACGTTCATGTGGATGCGGCCCTGGCCGTTCGACGCCTCGTGCGCCATGCGGGCCTGAGCGATGCCGCCCTCGATGCCGAAGGCGATCAACTCGTCGTGGCGCTCGCGCCGGGTCTTGCCCTTGTAGATCTGCGGCAGAAGGTTGCCGTTTTCGTCATAGCTGTCGGCGTTGACCCCGGAAAAGGTGCCAACCCCACCGGCCGCCGCCCAGGCGCCGGAGCTTTCGCCGTTGGAGACGGCAATCCCCTTGCCACCCTCGACGAGCGGCAGAACATCCCGACCGGACATCGGCAACGGCTTCAACGCCTTCAACGAACCCTCCAAAAACCGAACGCGCGCCCAAACCAGGACGCCGGATCAACAGGCGGACACCCGACGACAAAAGGCCCCGTCGAAAACCGGACGGCTTCCGGCAGGGTGCGCCAAGCGGTTCTATATATGAGGAATCGACGCTTCCTACGAGCGGATTCGGACCCTCACGCAAAAAACGTTCAGGATTTCCGGTCATCGCGAACGGAAGAACCGGACAGTTCCGACTCCAGACGTCCCGGCGCGTCGGTGAAGATCGCCGTCACGCCCCAGTCGAACAGGGTCTTGGCCCGTTCCGACTCATTGACCGTGTAGGCCAGAACCGCCCGCCCGGTGGCGCGGTAGGCGGCGATGGTCTCGGGCGTCTGCCATTCATGATTGACGTTGAAGGTCGCCGCGCCGACGCGGTCGGCGATGGCCGCCCAATCCTCCGGCTCCTCCCAAATCAGATAACCGCGCGGAATCTCCGGCCACAGGCTTTGCGCCACCTCCAGGCAGGGAATCTCAAAGCTGGAAAACATCAGGGGGCGCCCGGCGGGCCACAGGGGGCGCAGCGTTTCCAGCGCCACCGTGGCGGTCGCGACCTCTTGCCCCGGATAGGGTTTGATTTCCAGATTCAGGCCAAGCCCCAGTTCGTCGATCAGCGCAACCGCCTCTTCCAGGGTTGGCAGCGGCTCGCCCGCGAATTTCGCATCGAACCAGGTTCCGGCGTCGAGCGCGCGCAGGTCGGCGACGTCGCGCAGCGGCACCGGGCCGGTCCCGCTGGTGGTGCGGTCCAGCGTGTCGTCGTGGATGAGAACCGGGCGTTGGTCGCGCGACAGCATGACGTCCAGTTCGACCCAGCGGGCGCCCTGGCGGGCGGCCTCGCGGATCGAGGCGAGCGTGTTCTCCGGCGCGCTTTCCTTGGCGCCGCGATGACCAATCAGACGGGGAAGAGTCGACAGCATGGGTCTCACGGGAGTAAGAGCGATCCCTTTCCTAATGACGCAATCCGCCGAGGCGGGAAAGAGGAATGAAGGCCGTGCGCAGCGTTTCCGATCTGGTGGCCGCCGGGCTGATGACGGTTGAGGCGGGCGAGGCCGTCGAAACGGTGGCCGAACGCTACGCCGTGGCGCTGACCCCGTATTTGCGCGACCAGTTGCAGGGGCGTACGCCCGACGACCCGCTGTACGCCCAATATGTCCCCTCCCCCGCCGAGGCGTACGCCACGCCGGAGGAGTTGGCCGATCCCATCGGCGACGTCGCCCGCAGCCCGGTCAAGGGCGTCGTTCACCGCTACCCCGACCGGGTGTTGCTGAAGCCGCTGCACGCCTGCGCGGTCTATTGCCGTTTTTGTTTCCGCCGCGAAATGGTCGGCCCCGGCGGCGAGGCGCTGAGCGGGGACGAGTTGGACGCCGCGCTCGCCTACATCCGCGACAATCCGTCGGTGTGGGAGGTCGTCGTCACCGGCGGCGATCCCTTCCTGCTGTCGCCGCGCCGCTTGCGAACGATCACGCAAGCCCTGTCCGCCATGCCGCAGGTCGGCGTGGTGCGCCTGCACACCCGCATCCCCGCCGCCGATCCGGGCCGCGTCACCGACGACCTCATCGCCGCCTTGACCGCGCCGGATCTGGCGACCTGGATCGCCGTCCACATCAACCACGCCGACGAATTGACGGCGGAGGTCCGCGCCGCGCTGGCCCGTCTGGTGGATGCCGGGATCCCGCTGCTTGGGCAAACCGTGCTGTTGAAGGGCGTCAACGACAACCCGGCGGCGCTGGAGGCGCTGTTTCGCGGTCTGGTCCGCAACCGGGTGAAGCCCTATTACCTGCATCACCCCGATCTGGCCGCCGGAACCAGCCATTTCCGGGGCACGCTGGCCGAGGGGCAGGCCCTGGTCAAAAGCCTGCGCGGGCGGGTGTCGGGCCTGTGCCAACCCACCTATGTCTTGGACATTCCCGGCGGCCACGGCAAGGCCCCCGCCGCCCCGGCCTGGATCCAGGAAACGGACGAGGTCGGGGTTTACAACGTCACGGATTTCACCGGCCAGACCCACCGCTATCGCGGTTGAGCCTCAGCGCAGCCACAGCGCCGCCGTGCCGAACAGCGGGTCGGGGTTGATGAGGGCGTTGTGAACCCCGACGACCGACGCGAAGCCGGTCCACAGAATCAGCGGCAACCAGATCGCCGCGACGCTGCGGTCGTCCCGCGCCACCAGCGCGATGGACGCCACCGTCAGAACAAAGAAGCCGACCGTCCAGCCCGCCGCCAGAATCGAGCTTCCCAAGGTGAAATAGACGGCGCTGAAGGTGGCGTAGATCACCCAAGTGACGGCCTGAAGCGCGATCACCGCCCGCCGGTGACGGATCGGTCGCGCCGGGTCGAGCAGGCGCAGACCGCCCCAGATCTGAAAGACGTTCAGGGTGAACCACATCACCGGAAACACCCAGCCCGGCGGCTGCAACGGCGAGGGCTGATGCCCGGCGAAAGGCTGCCCGCCCCGCTCGACAAAGCCCCAGACATTGACCAGCAGCCAAAACAAAAGGGGCGGCCACCACCGTTGCCGGAGCGGAACGAAAGACGGGGGCGGTTTGGCGGGTGAGAGCGTCGTGTCGGTCATGCCCCGTCAGATGGAGCGTCAGCCCGACAGGTCAAGCCCGCAAAACACCCTCAATCGTTGGACGACAGAATCCGCGTGTTGGCCTCCGCCAACTCGATGGATTCGGTCAGCAGCGTCAAAATACGGATGTTGTTGGCCAGGATGCGGGCGATTTCCGGGCGGGGATCGGCGGCGTAAGCCTGCATCCGCTCGATCACGTCGGCGCGCACGGTTTTCAGAAGCTGTTCGGTGGTGGATCCGCCCGGATTGGCGGCGGAACGCAGAAGAACGGTCATGGCCTGATCCCTCCCCGTCGGTTGTTGAGAGGGGGGCGAACCGCCCCTCTCATCCTCAAGGTGGAGCCACGCGGGCCGGGATCAAGCCGCCAACATCACGCCCGCGCCCGCAAATAGGGCGTCAGCCGCCATTCGGTGTATTTGATGAAGCGCGACGCCAGGAAGTTCAGCAGCAGATAGATGGCCCCGGCCAGGATGAAGATCTCGAACACGGCGAAGCTCTGCGAAATGATCTTGCGGGCCAGCCCGGTGATTTCCAGCATGGTGATGGTGCTGGCCAGCGAACTGGCCTTCACCATCAAGATCATCTCGTTGCCATAGGCGGGCAGCATCTGGCGAATCGCCACCGGCAGCACGATCCGCCGGAAGGTCAACACCCGCGACATGCCGCAGGCCCGCGCCGCCTCCACCTGCCCCAACGGCACCGACAGGATGGCGCCGCGCAGAATCTCGCTGGTGTAAGCCCCGGTGTTCAGCGTCAGGGCCAGAATGGCGCACCACATCGGCTCGCGCAGCATCGGCCACAGAAAGCTGTCGCGCACCGCCTCGAACTGGCCCAACCCGTAATAGATCAGGAAGATCTGGACCAGCAGCGGCGTGCCGCGAAAGACGAAGACATAGGCGGCGGTCAGGGTCTCCGCCACGCGGTTGCCCGACAGACGCAGCAACGCCGTGGCGAAGGCCACGCCCGCGCCAAACAGCAGCGAGGCGAACACCAGCAGCAAGGTCAGCGGCATGGCCCCCAGCAGACGGGGCAGGCTGTCCCACATCAGTTCCCAATCCATGCCTCAGGCCCTCCGCACGCCGCGATTCGCGCGCCGTTCGGCCCGCTCGAAGACCGCCGTCGAAACGGTGGTCAGCAGCAGGTAGAGCGCGGCGGCGGTGGTGTAGAACAGGAAGGGCTGGCGGGTCGATCCGGCGGCGACATGGGCGACGCGCATGATCTCGGCCAGCGCCGTCACCGAAATCAGCGCCGTGTCCTTCAGCGTCAATTGCCAGACATTGCCCAGCCCCGGCAGGGCGTAGCGCAGGGTCTGCGGCACCAGCACCCGGCGCAGGATCAGCCAACGGCTCATCCCGCAGGCGCGCGCCGCTTCGATCTGGCCGAAGGGAACCGACTGGACCGCGCCGCGAATGACCTCGGTCGAATAGGCCCCGGAAATCAGGCCGACCGAGGCGACGCCAATGGTGAAGGCGTTGATCTCAATATAGCCGTCATACCCAAAGATCCCGGCGACGGCCATAATCATGCCGCTGCCGCCAAAGAACAGCAGATAGATGACCAGCAGTTCGGGAACGCCGCGCACCACGGTGGTGTAAAGCTCGGCGATTCCGTTCAGGATCAGGCTGTGGCTGAGCTTGGCCGCCGCGCCCGCCGAACCAAACAGGATGCCCAGCGTGAAGGACGAGACGGACACGGCGATGGTCATCGCCAATCCGCTCAAAAGCTGTCCGCCCCAGCCGTTCGGGCCGAATGAAAGAAGTTCGAGCATGGGCCGCTCAAGGTAGGACGTGAGGGCGAAAACGGACGGCCCCTCTCCCACGGGATGGGAGAGGGGCCGGGATCCTTACTTGATGGCGATGTCGTAGCCGAAATGCTTGGTGCTCAGCTTGGTGACGGTGCCGTCCTTGGTGGCGTCGGCGATCGCCTTGTTGAACTTCTCCTTCAGGTCCTTGTCCGCCTTGCGCAGACCGACGCCGACGCCGTCGCCCAGCACGCCGCGCGAGAAGGCCGGGCCGAACAGAACCATGCCCTTGGCCGCGTCAGCCTCCAGAACGGCGCTGACCGCCGAACGGTCGCCGAAGATCGCGTCGACGCGACCGGCGGCCATGTCGATGCCCGCGTTGTCCAGCTTGTCATAGGTGCGGACCGCCACCGACGGCAGCAGCTTTTCCATAAAGTTGGCCTGAATGGTCGAGGTCTGGACGCCGACCGTCTTGCCCTTCAGCACTTCGCCCAGCTTGGCCAGCGCCGCCTTGTTCTCGGGCGTGTCCTTGGTCAGATCGACGCGCTCGGCGCCGAACTTGGCGGCGGCCAGCGGCGAGGTCTTCGGGATGCCGAACATCGACGGCTCGGTGCCGTAGGGGTTCGAGAATTCGATCACCTTCTTGCGCTCGGCGGTGATCGACATGGCGGCCATGATGCCGTCATATTTGCCCTGCTGGAGCGCCGGGATGATGCCGTCCCAATCCTGGGCGACAACCTCGCATTCGGCGCCGATGCGCTTGCACAGATCCTGGGCGAGGTCGATTTCAAAGCCGACCAGCTTGCCCGACGGATCGGTGGCGTTCCACGGGGCGTAGGCGCCCTCGGTGGCGATGCGGATCTTCTTCCAGTCCTTGGCCTCGGCGGCGCCGCCGGTGACGACCATCAGGGCGCCAAGCGCCAGAGCGGCAACGATCTTCTTCACGGAAACTCTCCTCTGTTCAGGAACGCCCTTGTTGATTCGGGCATGGTTGATTCAAGCGGTTGCGTGGTGTTTGGTCTGGTCGGGGGGCTTGTGGACTCCCCCGCGACAAAGCTGACCATTTCGTCAAAAGTTTCAAGCGAAACCGCGCGTCACGCCGCTCCCGACAGGTGACGGGCGAGGAATTGCCGCACCCGCTCGGAATCGGGGTTGGTCAGCACCTTGTCGGGCGCGCCCTCCTCCTCGATCCGGCCCTGGTGCAGGAAGACGACCTTGGACGCCACCTCGCGGGCGAAGCCCATCTCGTGCGTCACCAGGATCATGGTGTTGCCCTCGTCGGCCAATTGGCGGATGACGCGCAACACCTCGCCGACCAGTTCGGGATCCAGGGCGGAGGTCGGCTCGTCGAACAGCATGACCTTGGGCTGCATCGCCAGCGCGCGCGCGATGGCGGCGCGCTGTTGCTGGCCGCCGGACAGTTGAACGGGGTAGGATTCCGCCTTGGCCAGAATGCCGACCTTGTCCAGCAGCATGCGGCCCCGGTCGATGGCCTCGGCCTTCGGCACGCCCAGCACATGGACCGGCGCCTCGATGACGTTCTCCAGGATCGTCATGTGGGTCCACAGGTTGAAGCTCTGGAACACCATGCCCAGCTTGGTGCGGATGCGCTCCACCTGACGGGCGTCGGCGGGAACGGTGGCCCGACCGTTGCGGATCTTCTTCAGGCCGATGGTCTCGCCGCCGATGGTCACGCGGCCATCGTCGGGGATCTCCAGCATGTTGATGCAGCGCAACAGCGTGCTTTTGCCCGATCCCGAGGAGCCGATCATCGTGATGACGTCGCCCTCCCGCGCGGTCAGCGACACCCCTTTCAGAACCTCCAACTCGCCAAACCGTTTGTGCAGATCCTCGACGACGACGGCGGCGGGGGCGGCGTCACTGACAGGCGGGTGTCGATGCATGCGAAGGACCGGATCGGTTGTGGTCGTACCAATGCAACACAGGCTAGACCGTGACGCATGGGTTACGCAACGCGGATTTCACAGTTTTCCGGGGCCTTACCACAGAAACAGCACGATGAGCTGCGGGGCCAGGATGCGCAGGAACATCACCAGCGGGTAGACGGTGGCGTAGGCCAGCGACGGCGCTTCGCACGGCGACAGGGCGTTGGCGTAGGCCAGCGCCGGCGGATCGGTCATGCTGCCCGCCAGCAGGCCGCAGACCGTCAGATAGTTCAGCTTGAAGACCGCCCGCGCGACCAGACCGACAATCAGCAACGGAATCAAGGTGATGGCCGCGCCATAGCCGATCCAGGCCAACCCGTCGCCGTGCAGCAGCGTGTCGAGGAAGCGGTCGCCCGACAAAAAGCCGACCACCGCCAGAAACAGCACGATGCCGATCTCGCGCAGAGCCAGATTGGCGGCGGGCGGCATGAACCAGACCAGCGGGCCGACATGCCCCAACCGCGCCAGAATGATCGCCACCACCAGCGGCCCACCCGCCAAACCCAGCTTCAACGGCGCGGGCATTCCCGGCACATAGACGGGAATCGAACCGAGCAGCACGCCCAGCGCGATGCCGATGAACACCGGAATGAAATCGACCTGCTGCAAGCGGCGCGGCGCGTTGCCGACCAGATGGGCGACGCGGGCCAGATCCTCCGGCTTGCCGATGGCGGTCATGATGTCGCCGAATTGCAGCGTCAGGGCCGGGGACGGCACCAGTTCGACGCCCGCCCGGTTCACCCGGCTGACCACCACGTCGTAAGCGTCGGCGAGGTTCAATTGCCCGATGGTTTTGCCCAGCACATGGTTGCTGGTGACGACCAGCCGGTCCCACCGCACATCCGTGCCCTTGGTGGTCAACGTCACCTCCGACAATTCCCCCAGAAAGGCGCGGAGCCGTTCCAGCTTGGCGCGCGGGCCGACCAGATGGAAGACGTCGCCCGGTTGGACCGTCGTGTCGGGGTGCGGCACGCACAGCCGCCCGCCGCGCATCATGCGCGAGGCGACGATGCCCAGATCGCCGAACAGATGGATGTCGCGCAGGGCCGATCCGAAGACCGTCGGGTTGCGCACGGCGACGTCCAGCGTTTCCAGGGTCTCCGCCGCCGCCCGGCGGCGGTCGTCGAAGCTCTTCGCCTCGGCCGCCGGATCCAGGCGGAAGACGGCGCGCACCGTCATCATGGCGATCAGAATGCCAACGATGCCGAAGGGATAGGCGATGGCGTAGCCAAGACTCGGCGTCTCCAGCGCGGCGGCGGGCGCCCCGACCTCCGCCAAAATCTGTTGCGCCGCGCCCAACGACGGCGTGTTGGTGACGGCCCCGGAAAACAGGCCGAGCACAGCGGGCAGCGGCACGCCCGCGACCTTGTGGATGACGACCGTCACCAGCACGCCCAAGCCGACCAGCGCCGCCGCCAGCAGATTCAGCGTCAACCCCGACCGCTTCAACGCGGCGAAGAAGCCCGGCCCGACCTGCACCCCGATGGTGTAGACGAACAGGATCAGCCCGAATTCCCGCAGGAAATGCAGGACGTGCAGGTCGAATTTCACCCCTGCCGCCGCCGCGATGTGGCCGCCCGCCAGCCCGGCGAACAGCACCCCGCCGATGCCCAAACCCACCCCTTTGATCTTCACCTGCCCCAGCGCCAACCCAGCGACGGCGATCAAACTGAGCGTCAGCATGATCCGCGCGATGTCGGGCAGACCGTTGAACAGGGCGAGCAGAGTGGTCATGCGGGCCAATCCAGAAAAGTGGGGCGAAATACGGCGGTCGAGCGAGTCCAGCGCCACGGCGCAACCTGGGCACGATGGCCAAGCCGCCAAGGGAAACCATTGATTCAGAACAATGCCTCAAAAAAATCACACGAGGGACGCCGCCGCCCTAATTCATCCAAATTTTGCCACTTTCTTGGATTAGTCCTAGTGGCAACCAAACGGCAGCCGCCTGTTGCGCATTGGGCGTCCCCCCTAACGCCACCCGCAACCGGACAGGCCGCCGTACGACCGAGCAGTCACCAGTCAGACCCCGACTGGACGCGCGGCCATCGTGAGAACCCCCTCGCGGTGGCCGTTTCTTTTTTCCGGCTCCGGTCCTGGGCTGTGCTATAGCAGCGCCTTTCCCCCTCCACCGCTCCGCCCGTCGAACCGCCATGCCTGTTTTCACCGGATCCGAGCTGACCTGCCTGCGCGGCGACCGGCTGGTGTTCACCGGATTGGATTTCCGCCTGGAACCCGGCGGCGCGCTGGTGCTGCTTGGCCCCAACGGCAGCGGCAAATCCAGCCTGCTGCGGGTGATGGGCGGGTTGCTGAAGCCCTTTCGCGGGGCCTTGCGCTGGGACGGCGCCCTGGTCGCCGACGATCCCGACGCCCATCGGGCCAACGTTCAATATGTCGGCCATCTCGACGCCGTGAAGCCGGTGCTGACCGCCGCCGAAAACCTCGCCTTCTGGGCGGCGTTGGGCGGGGCCGCCGACCCGATGGCGCGCGCGCGCGACGCGCTGAACCGGCTGGGGGTTCCGCAGATCGCCGACGTGCCGGGCCGCTGCCTGTCCGCCGGGCAGAAGCGCCGCCTGAATCTCGCCCGCCTGCTGGCCGCGCCCGCGCCCTTGTGGCTGCTGGACGAACCCACCGTCGCGCTCGACCGCGCCGCCATCGCCCTGTTCGAGGGGTTGATCGCCGAGCATCGCGCCAAGGGCGGCATGGTGGCGCTGTCCACCCACACCGACATCGCGACTCCGGGCGGGGAGGAACTGCGACTCGACGACTTCACGCCGCAGACGGACGACGAAGACGGCGGCCAGGATGATGATGTTGGAGAGGATGCCGCGCCATGAACCGCTTTCTGCGTCTGGTCGGGCGCGACCTGCGGCTGGCGCTGCGCCAAGGCTCCGACGCCACCATCGCCGTGATGTTCTTTGTGCTGTGCGTCGTGCTGTTTCCCTTCGGCGTCGGGCCGGAGCCGAACATTTTGGCCCGCATCGCGCCGGGGGTGATCTGGGTCGCCGCCCTGCTCGCCTCGCTCCTGTCGCTGGAACGGCTGTTCCAGACCGATTACGAGGACGGCTCGCTGGAACTGATGTCGTTGACCGCCCTGCCGCTGGAGGCGGTGGTGTTGGCGAAGACCTTGGCCCATTGGCTGGTGACGGGCCTGCCGCTGATCGCCGCCGCCCCCCTGCTGGCGGTTCTGCTGAACATGGACGGGGCGGGCTTTGGCGTTCTGGTGCTGACGCTGGCCATCGGCACGCCGATTCTCAGCCTGATCGGGGCCATCGGCGCGGCCCTGACCCTGGGGGCGCGGCGCGGCGGGGTGCTGCTGTCGCTGTTGATCCTGCCGCTTTACATCCCGGTGCTGATTTTCGGGGCGGGCGCCATCGACGCCGCCATCAACGGGCTGACGCCGCGCCCGCATCTGCTGCTGCTGGCCGGCATCCTCGCCGCCGCCCTGCCGCTGGCCCCCTGGGCCGGCGCGGCGGCCCTGCGCCAAGCGGTGGAGTGAGCGCGTCTCACGACTTCGGCAACAGCTTTTCAATCGCCGCGCGGACCTTGTCCGATTCCGGGTCGGTCATGGTCGAGAACCAGGAGACCAGTTTGCCGTCCGGGCCAATCAGATATTTGTGAAAGTTCCAGCGCGGCTTGGCCAGCATGCCCAACTCGTCCCCGGCCCAGCGGTAGAAGGGGTGGGCCTTGTCGCCCGACACCACCGTCTTGTCGGCCAGCGGGAAGTCGATCTTGTAATTGACCTCGCAGAAATCCTTGATCGTCGCGGCGTTGCCCGGCTCCTGCCCGCCGAAATCGTCCGACGGCACGCCGAGCACCACCAGACCACGGGCGCGGTACTTCTCCCACAGCGCTTCCAGCCCCTTGTATTGCGGGGTGAAACCACATTGCGAGGCGGTGTTGACCACCAGAACGGTCTTGCCCGCGAATTGCGACAGCGGCAAGGGCTGGCCGTCGATGCCCTGGAAGGTGAAGTCATAGGCGGTGGCGGCCATGGCGGAAGCGCCTCCCATCAGGACAAGGACAGCGGCGAGCGCGCTGGAGCGAAAGCGGTTGCGGGCGGTCATCGCGGTGATCCGTTCGTGATCGTGGACGCCAGAGGGACGTCTTGGCGTTCCTGCTGCGCTTGCTACGGCCCCCACGCCCCGCCGGATCACCCGACTGAGGTCCGGCATCACGAAAACTTTGCGGGATCCACGCCGGGCAAAGCGCCTACACTGGTCCGCCACCGCTGGCTCAACAACAAGGCGTCGTCGTCATGATCGGTCTTGGCCCATCCCTCGCCATCGCGGCGGCGGTTCTGTTCGGCCTCAGCACGCCGCTGGCCAAACTGCTGGTCGCCGACCTGTCGCCCTGGATGCTGGCCGGAACGCTCTATCTTGGCTCCGGCCTTGGCCTGGGCGCCGTCCGGCTTGTTCGTGGCTTGACGCAATCGGGCAAGCGTGGGGAACGGAACGTTCGCGGCGCCGAATGGGGCTGGCTGTTGGCCGCCGTCGCCGCTGGCGGAATCGCCGGGCCGGTGCTGCTGATGATCGGGTTGACCAGCACGGCGGCCTCCACCGCCTCGCTGCTGCTGAATCTGGAAGGGGTGTTGACCGCCCTGCTGGCGTGGTTCGTCTTTCAGGAAGGCTTCGACCGCCGTCTGGTCGCCGGAATGGCCGCCATCGTCGCCGGGGCCGTCGCCCTGTCCTGGCCCATCAGCGGCGCCGCCCTGTCGCTTTCCGGGTTTTTCGCCGGATGGGGGCCGCCCGCCATCATCGGGGCCTGCCTGATGTGGGCGCTCGACAACAATCTGACCCGCAAGGTCGCGCTGGCCGATCCGGTGGACGTGGCCATGGTCAAGGGGCTGGTGGCGGGAAGCGTCAACGTCGCGCTGGCGCTCGCGCTTGGCGATTCATTGCCCGGCCCCGCCCTGATGGCGGCGACGATGGCCGTCGGCCTGTTGGGCTACGGCGTCAGTCTGGCGCTGTTCGTGCTGGCCCTGCGCTGGATCGGCGCGGCGCGGACGGGGGCCTATTTCTCGACCGCGCCCTTCGTCGGCGCGCTGGCCGCGCTGGCCCTGTTCCGCGAACCCGTCACCGTTCCGCTGCTGATCGCGGCGGCGCTGATGGGGCTGGGAGTCTGGCTGCATCTGACCGAATCCCACGCGCACGAGCATGACCACGACGCCCTCGACCACGACCACCCGCACGTCCATGACGCGCATCACCAGCATGAGCATGACGGCCCGCTCCCCGGCCCCGCCGAGGCCCCGCACAGCCACCCGCACCGGCACCGCCCGCTGCGCCACAGCCACCCGCATTTCCCCGACGCCCACCACACCCACACGCATTGAGCGGCGGCGGGGGCGCTCTTGACGCACCGCGTCCATCGCCTTAAAGTAAGGTATCTCCACCCTTACTTTAAGGCGCGCCATGAGAGCCGAACTGACCGTGACCGCGAAAGGGCAAGTGACGCTGCGGCAGGCTGTGCTTGACCATCTCGGCGTCAAGCCCGGCGGACGGGTCGATGTGGAACTGTTGCCCGATGGCCGGGTGGAGTTGCGGCCCGCTGGCGCGCGCGCCGATGTGGCCGACCTGCGCGGCGCTCTGCGGCGGACAGGGCAGCGCCCCCTGTCTCTGGAAGAGATGCAAAACACCATCGAAGAGGCGGGGGAACGGTGAAAATCGCGGTGGACACGAACGTCCTGGTTCGTTTTCTGACCTGGGACGACGAGGCGCAAGCCACCGAAGCGGCCCGCGTGATTGAGAGCGCCGAAGCCGTTTTCATTTCCACAATCGTGCTGTGCGAACTGGTTTGGGTCCTCAAACGCGCCTACCGCTACCCGACGGCGGACATCGCGACCGCCATCCGCCGCCTGATCGAAAGCCGCAGCATAGACACCAACCGGGCCGCCGCCGAAGCCGGTCTGCGCCTGCTGGAAGCCGGTGGGGATTTCGCCGACGGGGTGATTCTGTTTGAAGCGGGCAAGGCCAAGGCGGCGCGTTTGGTCACGTTCGACCGAACCCTCGCGGATCGGGCCGGGCCGGACGCCGTGACGCTGCTGGACGCGGCGACGACAAGCCGACCCTGACAAACAAAGCCCGGAAACGACGAAGGCCGCCCGGAGGCGGCCTTGTCGTCGTGTCATGCTGTTTTGGAAGGATGGCGCGCCCGAAGAGATTCGAACTCCTGACCCTCAGATTCGTAGTCTGATGCTC
>NZ_JBMDKF010000038.1:0-42181 GCF_057809575.1 Azospirillum sp. FG154
TCCATTTCATTTCAATTGATTGCAGCAAGAAAAAGATGTGTGAATGCCGTAGCCCCCTGCGGGAGAGGGGTTGGGGTGAGGGGGAAAGCAAGCTTTCCGGTCTGTCCGACCGGACCGCACCCCTCATCCCAACCCTTCTCCCGCAAGGGGAGAAGGGCTTCTTCTTTGGGTGGTCAGCCCGCCTTCGGGGTCAGGCTGGCGCCGACCAGCTTGCCGCAGGTGCCCTTGGGAACGACGAGGAAGGCGTGGCCTTCGCCGTCCTTCTTCGAGGTGCCGGCGCAGGACGAGGTCGGGGTCTGGCAATCATTCATCCCGGCCTTCGAGATGCCGTAGCACTTTTCCTTTTCGTCGGCGGCCTGGGCCGTGCCCATGGTGACGCCCGCCAGAGCGGCGGTGATGGCGGTGGCGGCGATCAGGCTGGCGAGCTTGGTCTTGGTCTGGGTGGTCATGGTGGCGTTCCTCGGTGGGCTGTTTCGATGGACGGACTGTCGCAGCTTCCAGCGCTCTTGTGAAATGCAGGGGGGCTATGAATTTGATAGCCGCTGGGAATGGCGATCACGATTCGATCACGTGCGCGTGATCGGCGCATGACGGGTGTGCCGTCTCTTCCACGCTTCTCCCGGCAATGATACGGATCAATCGGGACGCGGGGTGGTTGTCATGGCAGCCGCGCGCCATCCGCGCCGCTGCGCGCCCGGCGTCGGCGTAGACTGGCGCGGTGAAGCGTCCGCGTCGCCGGGCCGGGTCGCGGTCCAAAACGCGTAAGAAAAGCGCCGACGTCGCGCGTTCGCAAGGCGTTGGGGGCAAGGAGTTTGGGGCATGAACCTGAAACGCGTCGTCCTTTTGGCGGGGGCGCTGGCGCTGCTCGCCGCCGCCGGTCTTTACGGCTATCGGGCCATGCAGGGGCAACGGCTGCCCGATGGTTTCGCCTCCGGCAATGGCCGGATCGAGGCGAGCGAGATTGACGTCGCCACCAAATACGCCGCCCGCGTCCTGACCATCCCGGTGGAGGAGGGCGACCTGATCGAGGCCGGGACCGTCGTCGCCACCCTCGACACCCGCGATTTGGAGGCGCAACTCCGCGCCGCCGAGGCGCTGAAACGCCAGTCGCAGCAGGCCCGCGACGAGGCTGTCGCGTTGATCGCCCAACGGACCAGCGAGGCCGATTTCGCCGCCAAGGAGATGGAACGCGCGCTGGTGCTGTTCGGCAAGGGCCATGTCTCCGAACAGCGGGTCGATCAAGCGCGCAACCAGCGCCGCACCGCCGAGGCGGCGTTGGCCGCCGCCACCAGCCACCGGGCCAGCGCGCAGGAGGCCATCGCGGCGGCGACCGCCGACGCCGACCGGCTGCGCGATCTGGTCGCCGACGGGGTGCTGAAGGCCCCGCGCAAAAGCCGTGTGCTCTACCGGCTGGCCGAACCGGGCGAGGTGTTGGCGGCGGGCGGCAAGGCGGTGACGTTGCTGGATCTGAGCAACGTCTACATGACCTTCTTCCTGCCGACCGACCGCGCCGGAACGCTGGCGCTGGGGGCCGACGCGCGGATCCTGCTGGACGCGCTGCCCGGTCTGGCGGTTCCCGCCAGCGTCACCTTCGTGGCCCCGCGCGCGCAATTCACCCCGAAGCAGGTGGAAACCCGCACCGAACGCGACCGCATGATGTTCCGCGTCAAGGCCCGCGTGCCCGACGCGCTGGTCGCCCAGCATGTCGAGCAGGTGAAGACTGGCCTGACCGGCGTGGCCTATGTCAAACTTGCCCCCGCCGCCGCTTGGCCGGATTGGTTGGAATCGCGCCTGACCAAAGCGGGGACGGGGGTGGCCGGAGCCGGATCGTGAGCGCGCCCAGCCCCGCGCCTGACAGCCTCGCGCTCAACAGCCCGGCGCCCGCCGTCCAGCTTTCGGGCGTCCGCCACCGCTATGGCGAAACTCAGGCGCTGGACGATGTGGGGCTGACGATTCCAGCGGGGGTGAGCGTCGCCCTGATTGGCCCGGACGGGGTGGGAAAATCGACCCTGCTCGGCTTGATCGCCACCGCCAAGCGGGCGCAGGAGGGCGATTTCGCGGTTCTCGGCGTCGATCTGCGCGACCGGCGCGGGCGCGCCGCCTTGCAACCGCGCATCGCCTACATGCCGCAGGGGCTGGGCCGCAACCTCTACGCCGATCTCAGCGTCGCCGAGAATTTGCAGTTTTTCGGGCGGCTGTTCGGGTTGAACGCGGCGCAGCGGCAGAAACGCATTCAGGATCTGCTCGACGCCACCGGGCTGGCCCCCTTTCCCGACCGTCCGGCGGGCAAGCTGTCGGGCGGCATGAAGCAAAAGCTCGGGCTGTGCTGCGCCCTGCTGCACGACCCCGACCTGTTGATTTTGGACGAGCCGACGACCGGCGTCGATCCGCTGTCGCGCCGCCAATTCTGGGATTTGATCGACCGCATCCGCGCCGGGCGCCCCGGCATGACCGTTCTGGTCGCCACCTCCTACATGGACGAGGCGGAGCGGTTCGACCGGGTGATGATGATGAACGCGGGCCGCCTGCTGGCCGACGACGCGCCCGCCGCCCTGAAAACCCGCCATAAGGCCGCCGAGTTGGAGGAGGTCTTCATCGCCCTGTTGCCGGAAGAGGCGCGGCGCGACCATGAAAAACTCATCGTGCCGCCCCGCCCGGCGGATGGGGACGGCGCCGAACCGGCCATCGAGGCGCGCGGCCTGACCCGGAGCTTTGGCGATTTCACGGCGGTGGACGGCGTCAGCTTCCGCATTGGGCGCGGCGAGATTTTCGGCTTTCTCGGCTCCAACGGCTGCGGCAAGACGACGACGATGAAGATGCTGACCGGGCTGCTTCCGGCCAGCGCGGGCGAGGCCAAGCTGTTCGGCGCGGCGGTGGACGCGGGCGATCTGGCGACCCGGCGGCGCGTCGGCTACATGGCGCAAGCCTTCTCGCTTTATGGCGAATTGACGGTTCAGCAGAATTTGGTTCTGCACGCCCGCCTGTTCAATTTGGCGGACTTCGCCCCGCGCATCGACGCCTTGGTCGAGCGTTTCGGGCTGCCCCCCTACCGCGACGCGGTGGCCGAGCAATTGCCGCTGGGCGTGCGGCAACGTCTGTCGCTGGCCGTCGCCATTCTGCACGAGCCGGAAATCCTGATTCTGGACGAGCCGACCTCGGGCGTCGATCCGGTGGCGCGCGATCAATTTTGGCGCGACTTGATCGCCCTGTCGCGCGACCAGGGGGTGACGATCTTCATCTCCACCCATTTCATGAACGAGGCGGCGCGCTGTGATCGCGTCGCCTTCATGAACGCCGGGCGCGTCATCGCCGCCGGACCGCCGGAGGAACTGCGCGCCCAGCAGGGGGCGGCGACGCTGGACGACGCCTTCATCGGCTTCATGCGGCAGGCCCAGAAAGACGCGGTGCAAGACGCGCCAACCGCCGCCGTTCTGGCCCCCAACGAAACCAGGGCCGAAGCCGCCGCGCCCCATCGACAGGGCGGGGCGGCGCGGCGGCGGTTGCTGGCCTATGCGTGGCGGGAAATGTTGGAGCTGCGGCGCGACCCGGTGCGGCTGACGGTGGCGCTGCTCGGCACCGTGCTGTTGATGCTGGTCTTTGGCTTCGGCATCACCATGGATGTGGAGAATCTGCGCTTCGCCGTGCTCGACGGCGACCGCACGCCGGAAAGCCGCGCCTACATCGAACAGTTTGAAGGCTCGCGCAGCTTCGTCGCCACGCCCCCGGCCAGCGATCCGACCGACCTCGCCTTGCGCTTGCAACGAGGCGAGGCGGCGTTGACCATCGAGATTCCCGCCGGGTTCGGGCGCGATCTGCGGCATGGAACGGCCCCGGAGCTGGCGATCCGCATCGACGGCGCCATGCCCTTCCGCGCCGAAACCATCCAGGGCTACATCGCCGGGCTGCACCAGCGCTTCATTGAGGACAAGGCGCGGGAGTCCGGCATCGCCTTGCCCGCCGCCACCGCCCAACTCGCCATGCGTTACCGCTACAACCAAGCCTTCCGCAGTTTGGACGCCATGGTTCCGGGCATCATCGGCCTGCTGCTGATTTTCATCCCGGCGATTCTGGCCGCGCTGGGCGTGGTGCGCGAGAAGGAGTTGGGATCCATCACCAACCTGTACGTCACCCCGGTGACGCGGCTGGAGTTTTTGGTCGGCAAACAGCTTCCCTACATCGGCTTGGCCGCCTTCAATCTGCTGGTGATGATCGTCATGGCGGTGGGTTTGTTCGGCGTGCCGGTGAAGGGCAGCCTTGCCGGGTTGATTCTGGGCGGGTTGGTGTATGTTTGCGCCACCACGGCGTTCGGGCTGCTGATTTCGGTCTTCACCTCGACCCAGACCGCCGCCGTGTTCGGCACCGCCATCGCGACGATGATGCCCGCCACCCAATTTTCCGGGCTGCTGCAACCCGTCTCAACCTTGCAGGGCGGGGCGTGGTTGATTGGCACGCTGTTTCCGACCACCCATTTCCTGAAACTGTCGGTCGGCGCCTTCACCAAGGGGTTGGGCTTTGTCGAACTGCTGCCCTTCGTCGCCGCCATCGCCGTGTTTGTCCCGGCGCTGCTGGCGCTGGGCGTCATCTTCCTTCCCAAGCAGGAGCGTTGAGCCATGGCCCTGCTCCCCGAATCCTCCTCCGCCTGGCGCTTTGTCCGCAACAGCCTGACCCTGGCGCGCAAGGAGTGGATCAGCCTGCTGCGCGACGGCTTCATGCTGGGGTTCGTCATCTATTCCTTCAGCCTGTCGGTCTACAGCCAAGCCACCGGCATTTCCCACGAGCTGCGCAACGCCGCCATCGCCATCGTGGACGAGGACCGCTCGGCCCTGTCGCAACGCTTGATCTCCAGCTTTCATGGGCCGGAGTTCCAGACCCCGACCTTGATCGGCCACGCCGAGGTTGATCCGGGCATGGCGGCGGCGCGCTTCACCTTCGTGCTCGACATTCCGCCGGACTTTCAGTCCGACGCGCTGGCCGGGCGCAGCCCGACGGCGCAATTGTTGATCGACGCCACCGCGATGATGCAGGCGGGCATTGGGGCCGGGACCATCCAGGGCATTCTGGACGACGAGGTCGGGCGCTTCGTCCGCCACGAGGCCCCCGCCGCCGCCGCGCCGATTTCCCTGCAAGTCCGCGTCGCCTACAACGAGGCGCTGGACACCGCGTGGTTCACCGGGACCATGTCGGTGGTCAGCAACATCACCATGCTGGCGGTTCTGCTGGCCGGGGCCGCCCTGATCCGCGAGCGCGAGCATGGCACGCTGGAACATCTGCTGGTCATGCCGGTGCGCCCGGCGGAAATCATGACGGCGAAGGTGCTGGCCAACGGCGCGGTCATTCTGGCGCTGACGATCTTCTCCCTGTTCGCCGTGTTGCGTGCTTTGCTGGGCGTGCCGCTGGCCGGATCGGTCCCGCTGTTTCTGGCGGGAACCGCGCTTTACCTGTTCTTCGCGACGGCGTTGGGGATCTTTCTGGGCACGGTGGCGCGGTCGATGCCGCAACTGGGGTTGCTGTTCATCCTGATCGTGCTGCCCATGAACATGCTGTCGGGCGGCTTCACCCCGTTGGAAAGCGAACCGGAGTGGCTGCAAACGGCGATGCAGCTCATCCCCTCCACCCATTTCGTCGCCTTCGCCCAAGCCATCCTGTTCCGTGGGGCCGGGTTCGACGTGGTGTGGCCGCGCTTCGCCGCCACGGCAGGGATCGGCGCGCTGTTCTTCATCTGGAGCCTCGCCCGCTTCCGCAGCCATCTGGCGAGTTTGCGGTAGCGTGGGGGCGCCGGATCGGCGTCACTCCAGCCAGTTTTCCACGACAAGCCCCTGGACGCGGCGAAACTCCCGCTCGTTCGCCGTCACCAGCGTGAGGCCAAGCGCGCGGGCGTGGGCGGCGATCAACAGGTCGTTGCCGCCAATCGGTTGGCCCGCCGCCTCCAGCGCGGCGCGGATGTCGCCGTAATCGACGTTGGTCGGCGCGTCGAGCGGCAACACGGCGACGTCGGCCAACAGATCCTCCACCCGCCGGGTCAGTTTGGCCGAGCCTTTTTTCGCGGCGCCGTAGCGCAACTCTCCCGCCACCACGATGCTGGTGCACACGGCGTCCTCGCCAACCCGGCGTATGTGGTCCGTCACCTTGCCCGCCGGATTTTTGACGAGGTCGCTCATGACGTTGGTGTCGAGCAGGTAGCGCATCAAAAAACATCCCTCGGCGGAATCGGCGGGTCGTCAATGGCCGGAAGCTCTTCGTCCAGCGGATCCCAGCCGTCCAGCAGCGCCAGAAGTCCTTTTTTGCGAATGGGTTCCAGAATCAGCCGATCACCGTCGCGGCTGATGAGCACCGACTCGCCCGGCAACTCGAACTCCACCGGGATGCGCACGGCTTGGCTGCGGTTGTTGCGGAACAGGCGGGCTTCTTTCGGGCGCGGCGCGGCGGGGTGCGGCATGGTTCGGCGCTCCTGTGCATATGCTTCCTGTATATGCCAAAGCGCGCCGCCGATCAACCAGACGCCTCTTTTCGCGCCGGGTCGTGAGCATGCTCAATTCATCGCCATTCGGTCATCTCCTGCCCACTCTTTAGCCATTCGCCTGTCTGCGCCGCCCATCGCCGACACCGCCGGAAAACGCTGTCCACACCGTCAAATTTTGTCTCTCTGGACAGGTTTTCCAACGTCTGAAAGAATGAGGGTATTCGGACTGTTCAGCCATCCCACCAATCTGGCCCGCCTTTTGCTGCTGGATCGGGTGAGAGACGCCAACGCGAGGACGCCACGCCCGTGCCAGCCGCCCACACAGCCACCCACACCGCTTCCATGGCCGCCGCTCCGCCGCCCGCGCCGCTTGTTGAACCAGGGGGAGAGCCGGGCCGGACCATCGTCGACATTCGCCATTTGACCCTGACCTATCAGGCCGCCGACCACCCGGTCTACGCGCTGAGCGACGTCAGCCTGTCCATCGCCCAGGGCGATTTCATCTCGCTGATCGGTCCCAGCGGTTGCGGCAAGACCACGTTGATGCGGGTCATCGCCGATCTGGAGCAGCCCAGCTCCGGCGACGTGCTGGTCAACGGGATGACGCCGGAACAGGCGCGGCTGAAGCGCGCCTACGGCTATGTGTTCCAGGCTCCGGCGCTTTACCCGTGGCGGACGGTGGAGCGCAACGTCACCCTGCCGCTGGAGATCATGGGAACGCCCCGCGCCGAACGGCAGATCCGCGCGCGGGAGCAGTTGGAGCGGGTCGGGCTGGCCGGGTTCGAGCGGAAATTTCCCTGGCAGCTTTCGGGCGGCATGCAGCAGCGGGTGTCCATCGCCCGCGCGCTGGCCTTCAACCCCGACCTGCTGCTGATGGACGAGCCGTTCGGCGCGCTGGACGAGATCACCCGCGACCATCTGAATCTGCAACTGACCCAATTGTGGCGGCGGACGCGCAAGACCTGCGTTTTCGTCACCCATTCCATCGCCGAAGCGGTGTTTCTGTCCACCCGCATCGTGGTGATGAGTCCGCGCCCAGGCCGCATCCTCGACGTCATCGACTGCGCCCGCGATCTGCCGCCGGAGCGCACGCTCGACATCCGCGAGTCGCCGGAATTCCAGCGCATCGCCCACCGGGTCCGCGAAGGGCTGATGGAGGGGCATTCCTATGACGATTGAGCGCATCCTCCCCGTCGCCGTGATGAGTCTGGCCATTGTCGTCCTGTGGTACGCCGGGGCGGTTTGGTTGAACAGCCCGCAGGCCGCCGAGGCGCTGACCCGCGCCGGGGCCGATTGGGGAACCGGCGATCTGATCCGGCAGACCTTCGCCATGAAGCGCCCGATCCTGCCCACCCCCGATCAAGTCGCCGTCGATCTGTTCCAATCCCTGACCGGAACCCCCGTCACCCACATCCGCAACCTGCTGTATCACACCGGCGTCACCGCCGGGTCGGCGCTGACCGGCTTCGCGTTGGGCGTCCTTTTGGGGGTGGGGTTGGCGGTCGGCATCGTCCAGGTGCGCACGCTGGAGGCCAGCCTGTTGCCCTGGGTCATCGCCTCGCAAACCATTCCGATTTTGGCCATCGCCCCGATGATCGTCGTCATTCTGGGCAATCTGGGCTTCACCGGCCTGCTGCCCAAGGCGATCATCAGCATGTATCTGTGCTTTTTCCCGATCACCATCGGCATGGTCAAGGGGCTGCGCTCCGCCGATCCGCTGACGCTGGATCTGATGCGCACCTACAGCGCGGGGAACGCCCAGACCTTCCGTCTGCTGCGCCTTCCGGCCTCGCTGCCCTTCCTGTTCACCAGCTTGAAGGTGGCGGTCGCCGCCAGCGTCGTCGGCGCCATCGTCGGCGAGTTGCCGACCGGCGGGCAGGCGGGGTTGGGCGCGCGGCTGCTGTCGGGATCCTATTACGGCCAGACCGTGCAAATCTGGAGCGCGCTGGTGATGGCGGCCCTGCTGGGCGTCACGCTGGTGGCGGTGGTCGGCTTGGCTGAACGGGCGCTGGTCCGTTCCGGGCCTGACGGCGGACGACGGGGAGGTGGTCGATGAGCCGTTTGCAAACCGAAAAGCTCCCGATGGCCCCTTGGCCGTTGGTCGCGCTGCTGGCCCCGCTGTTCCCCCTGGCGGTGCTGGACGGGCAAACGCTGTATCTGCCGCAAAGCCCGCTGGCTCTGGCCGCGTTCGTCCTCTTGGTAGGGAGCCTGCTGCTGCGCCGAGTCGTGGTGGGCGAGCGGTCGGAAGCGGCGCTGCTGCTGGTCGGCGTCGCCGCCGGATACGCCGCGCCCTTGCTGCTGCTGGCGCGCGGGCTGCGGCCCGACGTCGGGCTGTGGCTGCTGCTGCTCGGCGCGACCCTGCTGCTGGGCCGCGTGCTGCGCCTGTTGGCCGAGGCGACGGGACCGGCGCGCCACGCCTGCCCGGCGCTGTTCGGGCTGGCCATCCTGTTTTTGTGGGAGATTCTGACGCGCGGCTTTCAGGTTCCTGCCATTCTGCTGCCGCCGCCCAGCGCCATCGCCGCCGCCATCGCCGCCAACGCCGCCGATCTGTGGGACGATTTCGGTCAAACCGTGCTGACCTCCGTCCTGCGCGGCTATCTGTTGGGCTGCGGGGCCGGATTCGCCGTGGCGATTCTCGCCGACCGCGCGCCCTTTCTGGCGCGCGGCCTGCTGCCTTTGGGCAATCTGGCCAGCGCCATTCCGGTGGTGGGGATCGCGCCGATCATGGTGATGTGGTTCGGCTTCGATTGGCAATCGAAGGCGGCGGTCATCGTGGTCATGACCTTTTTCCCCATGCTCATCAACACGCTGGCCGGTTTGGGGAGCGCCGAGCGCATCCAGTTGGACCTGATGCGGTCCTATGGCGCGGGCTATTGGCGCAGCTTGCTGCTGCTGCGTTTGCCCTGCGCCTTGCCCTTCCTGTTCAACGGGTTGAAAATCAATTCGACCTTGGCCCTGATCGGGGCCATCGTCGCGGAATTCTTCGGAACGCCGGTGGTTGGGATGGGGTTTCGCATCTCGACCCAGGTGGCCCGGATGAATCTGGATGTGGTGTGGGCGTCGATCACCGTCGCCGCCCTCACCGGATCCGCCCTCTACGGCGCGCTCGCCCTGGCGGAGCGCCGCGTCACCGCCTGGCACCCGTCTTTCCGCAAGCGTTGATCCATCCCACGGACCACCGCCCGTCCAGCCACCCAATCAACAGCCCCCCCCAACAGCCGAGGACCATTCGCGATGAAGACCCTTGCATCCGCCCTGCTGCTCGCCGCCACCGCGCTGACCGGCTTCTCCGCCGCCGCCTCGGCCGCTGAAAAGCTGACCCTGCAACTGAAATGGGTCACGCAGGCCCAGTTCGCCGGATATTACGTCGCGGCGGAAAAGGGCTTCTACAAGGACGCCGGGCTGGACGTGACGATCAAGGCCGGCGGTCCCGACATCAACCCGACGCAGATCATCGCTGCTGGCGGGGCCGACGTGATCGTCGATTGGATGCCGTCGGCGCTGGCGACCCGTGAAAAGGGCGTGCCGCTGGTCAACATCGCCCAGTTCTACCAGACGTCGGGCATGATGCTGACCTGCCGCAAGGACGCCAAGATCAACGATCCGAAGGATTTCAAGGGCAACACGCTGGGCGTCTGGTTCTCAGGCAACGAGTATCCGTTCCTGTCCTGGATGAGCAAGCTTGGCCTGTCCACCTCCGGCTCTTCGCCGGACGTGAAGGTGCTGAAGCAGGGCTTCAACGTCGATCCTCTGCTGCAAAAGCAGGCGGCCTGCATCTCGACCATGACCTACAACGAATATTGGCAGTTGATCGAATCCGGGATGAAGCCGGAAGAGCTGGTGGTCTTCAAATATCAGGACCAGGGCGTGGCGACCCTGGAAGACGGGCTTTACACCACCGACAAGCAGCTTTCCGACCCGAAGATGGTGGAAAAGCTGGCGAAATTCGTCAAGGCGTCGGCCAAGGGCTGGGAATACGCCGCCAAGAATCAGGCCGAAGCCGTGGACATCGTGCTGAACGCCGACACCACCGGCGCCCAAACCAAGGAACATCAGGCGACGATGATGCAGGAAGTCGCCAAGCTGATCGCGGGCGGCAAGAAGGGAACGGGCTATCTTGACCCGGCGGATTTCGACCGCACCGTGTCGATCCTGATGTCCGGCGCCTCGGCCCCGGTCATCACCAAGAAGCCGGAAGGCGCCTACAGCCACGTCGTGTTCGACGCGGCGGCGAAGTTGTAAAAAGCGGAGCGCTCCGGCCCGTCCAACCTTGCGCGGGGGGACGGGCCGGAACGCCTTTTGAGGTCATGCCAGAGCCGTTCAGAGCGTCCATTATGGACAAGCGATTTTCGTCCCACTTTCGCCTGTGCGTAAGAGGGCGTTGTCGAAGACAACGAGTTTTCGCATGATGGCGGCTACGCTGGACTCTCAGGGGAGCCAACCTGCGGAGATCGAGGCTTCCCCAATCATCCGCAGGTTGCCTTCAGCGCTCAGCCGAAACGGCGGGACGTCACCGGCTCCAGATCGCCGCGCCAGTCGCGGATCTCCGTTTCGACCCGTTCGGCGGCGCGCTGGTCGCGGAAACGCTTGCGCACCCGGCCATTCGCCCCGCGCGCCTGCATGGCCAGCAGGCGGGTTTCCACCTCGGGATCGCTGGCGATGGCCTGACGCCACCGCTCCAACCGGATTTCGACCACCGCGTCGACGATGTTTTGCGTTCCGGGACGGCGGCCCAGCTTGGCGACGCTGGGGGCCAGACGGGCGGCGGCGGAGGCCGCGACCTCGGCGGGCATGCCGGGGAAGACGTTGCGCACCGCCGTGGCGATGGATTGCTTCAGATCCTCGCCGCGTTCGCGTTCCTCGGCGTGGCGGCCCTGACGGTTTTCCGCCCGCGCGTGCCGCTTGACCTGCCAAGACAGCACGTCGGAGGCGACGGCCCGGCCATCCTCGTCCAGCCACACCGCCGCGTCGGCGCCGCCGCGCAGGATGCGGCGGGCGGCGTCGGGGGTTTCGGCGTCCTCGGCCTCGACCACCAGGGCCAGACGCAGAGTCACCAGGGATTTCAGCGAGCGTTCCCGCCCCGGATCACCGGCCAGCAGCGCCGCGCGGGCCATCGCGTCGGTTCCCAGCAGCGCCTGGATCAATTCCAGATCGCTGCGGGTCCAACGGCGCGAGGCGACCAGACGTTCGGCCCGGTCCTTGCGCTGTTCGCGCACCAAGCGGGCTTCGACATGGCCGCTGGCCAGCAGGATCCACACACCCGCCGACCAACGGGCCACCGCCCAATTGTTGCGTGGCGGCAAGGGCAAATCGGTGGCGAAGCGCGGCGCGCTTTCCCCCTCGACCACCAAATTCCAGACGTCGGCGGCGCGCAGGCAGCCTTCGCCCGGCTCCCGCCACGGGTCGCCCGGATGCGAATAGAAACCGCCCCCGCTGGGGCTTCGCGTCACATTGGCCCATCCGGCAACCTCGGCGGCGAGATTGTCCGGCATATCCGCCGGGCGTGTCCACGCGCCCAGCGTCATCACTCGATCAGACGACATGCATGCTCCTTGTATGGCGCGGAGCTTAGCACGGCCACGCCGCTTCCCCCAACCGGCCAAACAGGCCCGCTTTGGCAACCCGGCGACGCGGCGGGCGAGGTCAGCATTTTCGGTCAGGCGCGGGGCGGCGGCGCCCGCTACTCTGCGCCAATCGTCAGGAGACAGCGCCCGTGCCAACCGCCGCCGCCCATCGTTACCGCGCCCGTTTTGACCGGGTGTTGCGCCACATTGAGCAAAATCTCGACGGCGATCTGAGCGTCGAGGCGTTGAGCGGCGTCGCCGCCTTTTCCAAGCATCATTTTCACCGGCAGTTCGCCGCGCTGTTCGGTCTTGGCGTCCACCGCTATGTCCAGCTCGTTCGCTTCAAACGCGCCTCGCAGCGGTTGGCCTTTCGCGACGATCCGATTCTGACCATCGCGCTCGACAGCGGTTATGACGGGCCGGAAGCCTTTTCCCGCGCCTTCAAAAGCCGTTTTGGCCAATCGCCCAGCGCCTTTCGCGCCCAACCCGATTGGCAGGCGTGGCACGCGGTCTACCGCCCCCTGTCCATGACCCTTTCCATGACAAGGAGGTTTTCGATGCCCGACGCCCCGCCGCCCATCGCCATCGTCACCATCCCGGACATTCCGGTGGCGATCCTGGAGCATCGGGGCGATCCCGCCCTGATCGGTGAATCGGTGCGCCGCTTCATCGCGTGGCGGAAGGCGATGGGGCTGCCGCCACGCCTGCACGCGACCTACAACATTCTGCACAACGACCCGGAGCAGACGCCGCACGAGGATTACCGCCTGGATTTGTGCGTCGCCACCGACCGCGCGGTGGAACCGAACGAGGCCGGGATTCGCGCCGGACGGATCCCCGGCGGGCGTTGCGCGGTTCTGCGCCATGTCGGATCCGACGATGGATTGCGCGACGCCCTGCTGCGCCTCTATCACGACTGGTTGCCGGACAGCGGCGAGGAGTTGCGGGATTTTCCGCCCTATCTCCAGCGCGTCGGCTTCTTCCCCGACATTCCCGAGCATGAGGCCGTGACGGACATCTTTCTGCCCCTGGCCGGGTGACGGATCAGCCGGTGATGACGCGGCGGCAGCGCCGCTTCAGCAGGGCCATGGCCGCCTCAACCGCCTCGCCGTCCAGCGAGAACAGCCGGTCGTCCAGCGTCCGTCCGTCCGAATCCATGGCGCGGACATGCAGCCCGGCCCCGGTGTCGGCGACCGAGGCGTCGACGACGCCGTCCGCCGTTTCGTTGCTGGCGACGTCGAGGAAGTCGGCGACCTCGTCCAGACCGGAATCGGCCTGCCATTCGGCGTCGGCGGTGAAGTCCAGCAGATCGTTCAAGCCGCCAATCGGCTCGCACCGGCGCACGCGCGGGTCGGCGGCCTTGACCTGTTCGGCGAAATGCTCCAGCGCCTCGCGCACCCGCGCCTCTTCCACCGGGTCGAGTTCGGGTTCGGGCACGCTGTCCAGACCGAAATTCAGCGGATCGGGCAGGGTCTCGCCGCCGGGCATGCCGTCGCCGCTTTCCTCGACCAGACCGACCACGGCGACGAAGCGCGGCGACGATCCGGCGACGGGGGCGATCAAATCCTGCTGGCGGGCGTAGGCGGTCGCCTCATCAACCGAGACCAACAGGCGGTTCAGCAGGGCGCGGCGGTCGGCGGCCTCCAGATAGGACAAGGGTTCGGGATCGAGCCACAGCGGCAACAGCTTGGTGTCGGCGGCGTTTTCCAGCAGGCCGGACGCGTCCAGGCCGCGTTCGATCACCTCGACGGCGGGCGGTTCGCTGAGATCGCCATCGACCTCGACCGCCAGCCAGAACAGGGTGACGGTGGACAGGTCGCCATAGCTGTCGGTGCGCTGGATCGATTCGGCGATGGCCTCGACCTCGTCGAGGAAATTGTATTGTTCATCCTCGCGCAGCTTGCCCAGCGCGGCCTCGATCACCGCCTGACGTCCGGCGTCGAGCACCTCGTCGAGCAGCAGGCCGAAACGCTGGTCGGCGGTCCGCCACAGCCGAACCAGACGATCCGCTGGCGTTCCGGCAAAAGAGCCGCCCGTCCCATTCGCTCCGTCTTTCCGCTTCGTCATCCCGTCCTCGCGCCTGAATGTCAGGCCGACCATAGGCGCCCGATGACGCGCTGTCGATCCTGTTTCAATGGGCTTTCCGTGACGCCGGGATGACGGCGGCGTCCTCGCGGCGGCTGGGCAGGGCGAGGACGGGGAACAGGCGGCGCATCTGACGCCGCACCTCGTCGGCCCAATCCTCCCTCTCCCCAGTCTCCTCCCATCCCAAGAGGGTGGATTTCGCTGGAACCAGAGCCGCCAGATTGCGTCAGCCAAAGAGATGCTCCGTCTCACAGCTCCATCAATTCCATCGCCAGAATCGGGGTGTTGGCGACGACGAAATCGATCCGGTCGCGCATCTGCTTCAGGCTGACCGGCTTGACCAAATACCCCGCGACTCCATGCTCCTTCGCGAAGACCACCGTGTCGGTGCTGGAATCGGCGGTCAGGAAGACGATGGCCGTGCGGTCCACCCCCTTCACTTTGATGTTGCGCACGCCCTTGAGGAATTGCAGGCCGTTCATCGGTTCCATATGCACGTCGCAAAAGACCAGATGGGGGCGTGCGCGCACCAGCTCCATCAACCCATCCTTACCATTGCCGCACTCGCCAATGAAACGGACGCCGACTTCGCGCAGCAGACGGCAAATCAGGTTGCGGGTGAACGCTTCGTCCTCGATGACGAGGACTTTCAACCGATCATAAAGAATCTTGGACATCATGGTCTCCTGGAGACGCAAAGGCTCATGCCGGTCACGCGGGCGTCGCGCGCAAGGGCGCGGTGGCGGCGACCAGTTCGTCCTGGGTGGGCGGCAGCAGGCCGCAAAGGAAAGCGGCGGTTTCCGGGTCGGATTCATCGAGCGCGTCCTGAAGGTCGCCCGCAAGCTGGCCCAAGCGAACGGCGCCGACCGACAGCGCCGCCCCCTTCAGGCTGTGCGCCGTGTCGCGCGCTCCGCGCAAATCCCCAGCCGTCAAAGCGGATTCCAACACGCCGATCATGCCCGGCACGGCGTCGAGAAAGTCGCTGAGGAAGGCCAAGGCTTCCGTCTCGGCGCGGCCAAAGCTCTCGATCAGGCGGGTTGGGTCGAACACCCATGGGTCGATTCCCGCCGCCCGCGTCGCCAGATCCGTTGTCTGCGCGGCGGCTGCCGCAACCGCTCGCCGCAACCCGGCGGCCTGCGGCAGAAAGCGCTGGAGCGTCGCGCTCAACGCCTTGGAATCGATTGGTTTGGTCAGATAGGCGTCCATCCCCGCCGCTTGACAGCGCTGACCGGTGCCAAGCAGCGCGTCGGCGGTCAGCGCGACGATGGGCAGGTGGCGGTCGGTTCCCGCCTCTTCGGCGCGGATGGCGGCGGTCAGCTCGAACCCATCCATTTCGGGCATATGGAAATCGGTCAACAGCAGGCCATAACGCCCGGCGCGCAGCAGCGCCAAGGCTTCCCGGCCATGGTTGGCGAGGTCGAAGGCGAAGCCGCGCTGGGCCAGCATGCGGCGGATGACCACCTGGTTGGTCTGGTTGTCCTCCGCCACCAAAATCAGGGCGTTGGCGGCTTCGGCCTCCGCCCGGCTTGGCGCTTCCCAGCCATCCAGATCGGACGTCTCACGGGGATCATGGGTGTCCAGCGGCGCGCGACCCAAAGCCGCCGCCAACGCCCGCCACACCCGGCGGCGGCGCAGCGGCAAAGGCAGCGTGGCGAAGACCCCCGGCGGCGAGATCGGGCGCGGCGTCGGCACGGCCAGAAGCACCGGGGGGGCCGGGATCGTTCCGGCCAGATGCGCGGCGACCAACTGCGCCGTTTCGGCCCCGTCGCCCCCGGCGTGCAGAATCAGCACGGTCGGCGCGTCGTCGGGGCTGTTTGCCGCCGCGCCCGCCCAATTTTCATCATAGGCGGCCATCGCCACCCGCTGGATTCCCGCCGCCGCCAGAAGATCGCGCAGGGCCGCGCGCTCCTCATCCACGAAGCCGACGGCGACGACGCGGGCGTCGGCGATGGCGACGCTGGGGCTGGCCGGTTCAGGCGCGGCCACCACAAAGGGCAACTCGAACCAGAAGGTCGATCCTTGGCCAAGTTCGGACGTCACGCCAATCCGCCCGTCCATCATGGCGCACAGCGCCGAACTGATCGACAAGCCCAGCCCGGAGCCGCCATAGCGGCGGGAGGTGGAGCCGTCAGCCTGCTCAAACGGACGGAACAGGCGCTGGATCTGCTCCTCGCTCAGCCCGATGCCGCTGTCGGCGACGGCGAAACGCAAAACGCGCCGGGTTTCGTCGCCGCCGTTGGGCGTGACGTCGCGGACGGTCAGCAGAACGACGCCGGATTGGGTGAATTTGACGGCGTTGCCCAGCAGGTTGATGAGGATCTGACGGATCCGCGTCGGGTCGCCCAGCAACCGTTCCGGCAGATCGGGGGCCAAATCGACGGCGTAGCGCAGGCCCTTTTCCGCCGCCCGGCTCGCCACCGATTCGGCGGCGCCCTCCACCATGTCGGTCAAGGTCAGCTCAATGGTTTCAATGTCCAGCTTGCCCGCTTCGATCTTCGAGAAATCAAGAATGTCGTTGATGATGACCAGCAGCGCGTCGCCCGACGAGCGGATGATGCCCAGCATGTCGCGCTGTTCCGCCCCCAAATCGGTTTGCTCCAGCATCTCGGCCATCGCCGTGACGCCGTTCATCGGCGTGCGGATCTCGTGGCTCATCATCGCCAGGAAGGTGGATTTGGCGCGGGTCGCCTCTTCCGCCTTGTCGCGGGCGACGCTCAACTCGTCGGCGAGGATGCGCAAGGTCCGCTGATCTTCCTTCAGACGGGCGGCGTTGTCCTTGAAACGGACCAGGGCGCGGGCCAGCGCGCCGATTTCATCGGCTCGCCCGGAGGAGGGAACCGGGCGATCCAATTCGCCCTCCGCCACCGCCGACATCGCCCCGGTCATCCGGTGCAGGGGCAGCGCGACGCGGTTGCGCACGGTGTAAAAGGCGGCGGCGAACATCGCCACGGCGACGGCCAGCAGCAGGGTTTGGTTGATCCAATAGCGCTTCACCTCGGCGATGGCGTCGTCGTAGGTGTCCTCGCCGATGCGGTCCTGGTGCGCGGTCAGACGATCAATGTCCATCAACAACGGGTTGACCGACGGGTACATGGCCCGCGCGATGAAGGCGGTCAGACCGGCGATGTCCTGGGCGGCCAGAATGTCGATCAATTCGTCGATGGCGGCGTTCGCCTCCACCATGTTTTCCTGCGCTGAGCGCATCAGGGCGCGTTCGGTTTCGCTGCGGGCGTTGGCCTTGTAGCGCTCCCAGGCCGGTTTGGCCTGTTCGGCGGCGCGGCGCACCGCCTCCTCTCCCTCTTCCCAACGCAGATCGCCGATGCGCACGCGAACCGCCGTGACCACCGCCGCCCCGGTGTAGGCGTCGGCCACCCGTTTGAGATCGAGGGAGGGCAGCAACGCGCCGCGATAGACACGCTCGACCAAAGATTGCGACAAGGACAGGGCCGACACGGCGCCGATCGCCAGCGCCATCATCAGCGCGGCGATGATGAGAAAGATGACGTGAAAACGTGTGCGGATGGTCATCCCGGCCCTCGCCCGTCAAAAAGACTGGTCAGCGCAACGGCAGGGCGAACAACAACCCGCCGCGCGTCCACAGCTCGTTCAACCCACGCTCCATGCGCAACGGGCTGGACAAACCGATGTTGGTCTCGAACACCTCGCCGTAATTGCCGACCTGGGCGATCACCCGCCGCGCCCATTGGTCGTCCAGCCCCAGCGGGCGGCCAATGCCGGGAATCTCCCCCAACAGCCGCCGGACGCGCGGGCTGTCGCCGTTGGCCCGACCGCTCAGGCTTTTGCTCGACACGCCCAGCTCTTCGGCCTCGATCATCGCGTTCAAGGTCCAGCGGGTGATCTCACGCCAGCCGTCGTCGCCCTTGCGCACCAACGGCCCCAACGGTTCCTTGGAAATATGCTGGCGCAGGATGACGTGATCCTCGGGCCGGGGCATGTACATGACGCGGATCGCCGCCAGAGCCGACGAGTCGGTGGTGATGACGTCGCATTCGCCGGTCAGATAGGCGTCGATCATGTCGCGCAACGGCCCTTTGGGAACGGGGCGCACGCTGATCTTCTGCATGGAGAAATACTCGGCGAGATTGTCTTCCGCCGTTGTGCCGGATTGGAAACACACGCCCAACCCGGCCATCTGGTGCAGGGTGCGGATGCGCAAGGACCGTTTGGTCATAAAGCTCTGACCATCAAACAGGCTGACGCCGACCGATTCCAACCCGCGCCCAGCCAAACGCGACAGCGTCACCGTCGCGCTGCGGCTCAGCACATCGACCGCCCCTTCGCTCAAGAGGCTCAGCGCTTCGTCGGTGGCGCCGGACACGAAGGCGACTTTTCCGGCGTCGCCCAGCACGGCGGCGGCCAAAGCCCGGCAGTAGTCAACGTCAAATCCGCGCCATCGCCCATCGGCGCCGCGCAAGGAAAAGCCCGCCACTCCGGTGGACACGACGCAGCGCACGGCCCCGCGTTCCCGGATCTCCTCCAGCCGCCCGGCCTGGGCGGACGGCGCGCCCGCCATCATCAGCAACAGCGCGACCAAAGCGGAGGCGAGAAGGGCGCCCATCCGGCGTGTCGAAGCTGCGCCCTTGCCCATCACTCCGCCACCGCGATGTCCAGCAATCCGGCGGTGCGCAACAGCGTCAGCGCGGCGATGGTCACATCGCCCTGAGCCGACGCGGCGTCAGCCTGGGCGTTGAACAGCGAGGTTTCGCCCGACAGCACGTCGATCAGCGACCGGCGGCCTTGTTGGCGTTCTTCGCGGGCCAACCGCAGGAACTCGGCCGAAATGCGCGCCTGATTTTCAAAGAAGATCGCCGTCTCGCGCGCGGTGTCGAGGGTTTGCCAGGCGTTGCCGACCTGTTCGTCCAGCGTCACCCGGCGTTCGTCCAGTTGCGATTGCGCGGCGCGGGCCGACGCCTGGGCGGCGTCGATGGAGTGCAGCGGCGCCAGCCCGAGATTGAACGGCATGGTGACGGCCACCTTGTAGGTCTGGTCGCCCTTGGTCCCCATCACGCCGCCGACGTTGCGGCGGTTGGACAGTTCGGCCACCGCCTCCACGCGCGGGGCCAGTTCGGTTCCGCGCACGCGCCGCACCTCGGCCTTGGCGATGTCGGCGCCCAGACCGGCGATCTCAACCTGGATGTTGCGGGCGCGCGCCTGGGCCATCGCCTCGTCCAAATTGGCGGGCAAGACCGACGGGCGCGGGCCGAAGGGGCCGATGCGGGCGGGCGGTTCGTTGTGGAACACCGCGCGATAGCGGTTGATGGCGGCGACGTTGGCCCCACGGGCGCGGACCAGCCGGGCGCGGGCGCCGGCGAGCTGGCTTTTCGATTGAAGAACGTCGGTGGCGTAGCCGCCGCCCAACTCGACCCGGCTTTCCTCCAACCCGGTCTGCCGTTCGATGTTGCGCAGCGATTGTTCGGAAAACTCGACGACCTGCCGCGTTCGCCCAACATTGACCAACGCGGTCAAGCCATCGAGCAGAACCTCCTGCGTGACGTCGCGCAGGGTGGCTTCGGCCTGTTGTTGGGCCAAGGTCGCCTTTTCAATCTCCCCGCCGATGCGGCCAAAATCGAGCAACGGCTGACGCAACGACACTTGCGCGTCGCGCGTGGTTCCGCTGGTCGGCGGGGTCGGCGACGGGTTGCGTTGGCTTTCATGCCCCATCGCGGCGGTGACGGTGACGTCGCCGTACCAGCCCGCCTTGGCCTTGCGCAGGCTGGCCTCGGCGGCTTCCTTGCTGGCCTGGGCGGCGGCGATGCGGTGATTTTCGGCCACAAGCCGCTCCAGAATGGGGCGCAGAACCATGACGTGGGCCTTTGCCGTCCCCGTTTTTTCAACGGGGTCGTCCGTCGCCTTGGTCACGGGAGCTTTCTTGGCGGGGGCCTTTTTGATGGGCGGCTTCTTGTCCGTCGCTGGCGACGGCGACGCGGCTTCCCCGGCGGCAAGCGGCGCGATGGCGGGCGGCGCAGCCTTGGCCGGGGAAGCGACGGGCGCGGACGTCTCCGCCGCCAGGGTTGGGGCGGCCAGCAACAGCGCGGGCGCAAGCGACAGCAAGACCGCCGCGCGGACGACTGGGCTGACGTGACGCGGCGCGACGGAGTTCGGCACGGCGGTTATCTTTCCTGAAAGGCGAAACGCATGGCGTTGGTCCAGGGACTCAGCAGATATTCCAACACAGTCCGGCGTCCGATCAGGACGCTGCACGTCACCTGCATGCCTGGATAAAGTTGATAGCGTCGGCCCGCAACGTCAAAGGCGTTCTCATTGGTGACAACCCTGACTCGGTAATAGGAATGGCCGTCGTTCGTCACCGTGGCGTCGGGGCTGACCCGTTCCACCCGACCATCGAGCGGCGGGAAGGACGACGCGTCGCCGGAGTTTAGAACCACCCGCACCGGCAAACCGGGGTGAACATAGCCGATGTCCTGAATCGGCAGGCGGGCTTCGATCACCAGCCGGTCTTCGCCGGGAACAATTTCGGCCAGGGTTTGCCCCGGTTGGATCACCCCGCCTTCGGTGCTGACGCTGACGCTTTTGACGATGCCGTCCACCGGGGCGCGCAGGACCGTTCGCTCCTCGACGTTGCGCAGGGTCTGCATCCGTTGCGAGAGTTCGTCATACTGCTGACGGGCGGTGGCGAGTTCGCGCCGCGCCTGTTCCGCCGCGCTGCCTTCGACCCAAGCCAGCCGCTCCCGCGCCTCCTCCAACGCCGCCTCCAGGCGGGGAATCCCCGCTTGATCGGAATCCACCAGGGTGCGCAGCGCCTGCTGTTGGCGCAACTGCTCCAGATGGCTCATCCGGTTGGAGAGGTCCTTGCTCAGCATGTTCTCGCTGATCGTCACCTGACTGGTGACGATGTCCAGCGCGCGGCGGTTGTTGCGC
Source organism: Azospirillum sp. FG154 (assembly GCF_057809575.1). NCBI lineage: Bacteria > Pseudomonadati > Pseudomonadota > Alphaproteobacteria > Rhodospirillales > Azospirillaceae > Azospirillum > Azospirillum sp. FG154. The sequence goes on from NZ_JBMDKF010000038.1 coordinate 21,010, forward strand.
ATCCGCACGCGGGCCTCTTCCAACTCCCCGGTCTTTCCCGCCACCAGTTGGGCCTGGATGCGGAACTCATGCAGCAGCCGGTCGCGGCGGCTGTTGAACAGGTCGAGCGCCGCCGCCACGACGTCGGGAACCATCGCCACCGCCTCGGGGTCGAACACCGGCGCGGCGCTGTTGGCGATTTCCGCCGTCAAACGGGCGGTGTCCACCCGCAGGCTGGTCAGACGCCGCCCCAATTCCGCCGCCTCGGCCTGAGCGCGGGTCGGGTCCAAACGGAACAACGGTTGCCCCTTGGCCACCCGGTCGCCTTCCGACACCAGGATTTCGGTGACGATGCCGCCCTCCAGATGCTGGATGGCTTTGACCCGGCTGGCCGGTCCGACTTCCCCCATCGCGGTGGTCGCCACGTCGAGCGGACCGAACGCCGCCCACCCCACCAACGCCGCCAGCACGACGGCGATCTCCACCGCCAGACGGCGGCGGATCGGATGCGGACGAACCGCCGAAGCGGCGACGCCAGGCAGGTTGGCGGTCTGCAAGGTCATAGCGCGGCCCTCAAGGTCGGGGCCTCTGGTGGGCGCAGGCCGGAGCGGGGACCGTCGAGATGGACGACGCAATGGGTGCCGTTCAAAATCACCGGGTCATGGGTGGCGATGATGAGCGTGCGGCCACGCTGGGCCAGATCGATCAGCCGTTGATAGACGACGCGCGCGCCCTCGCGGTCCAACCCCTCCGACGGTTCGTCGAGCAGATAGAGCGGCCCATCGGTGACAAGGGCGCGGGCCAGCCCCAAACGGCGGCGGATGCCCGGCGCCAAGGTGCGCCCGCCATTGTCCAACATCATGTCGAGATGCTGCGGGTGACGGTCGACAAAGCCGCTCAGATCGGCGTCGGCCAAGCAACGCAGCAGGTCATCGTCGCTGGCGTCGGGCCGGGCCAGTCGCAAATTGTCGCGCAGGGAACCGGGTAAAAACAGAGGCTCTTGCGGCAGATAGGACACCCGGCTGCGCCACCAATCCAACGCCAGCAAACGGCGATCAACCCCATCGGCCAGAATCTGCCCCTGGCTTGGCTCCATCAGTCCGGCGACGGCCTTCAGCAGAACCGATTTTCCCGCCCCGTTCCGCCCGGTCAGCGCGACGACTCCGCCCGCCGCCACCGTCACGGTCAGGTTGGAAAAGAGCGGCCCGTCCTGTCCGGGAAAGGCGATGGCCAGATCCTGCAAGGTCAACGCGCCGTTCCAGGACGGCAGGGCGCGACCGCCGGACCGCTCCACCGCGACCTCGGCGAAGCGTCGGGCCTCGGCCACCGCCGTCGCCGCCGCACGCAGGGTTCGGCCATATTGCACGATCCGGCCAAAGGGCGTCAGCGCCCGCCCGGCGATCAGATTGGCCCCGACCAGCGTGCCGACGTCCAGCGTGCCCGCCACCACCTGCACGGCGCCGACGCCGACGATGGCGACGCCCAACAACGCCTGCGTCACCTGGGTGAGCGACGCCCCGCCGATCTGAACCCAGCCCGTCCGGTCGCCAATCGCCCAAACCTGTTCGGTCAGGCGTTGCCAACGCCCCATCAGTGCGGTTTGGGCGCGGAAGTGGCGCACGGTTTCCGCCGCGTGAACGGCGCTGGACACCAGCGCGTTGACCTCGCCCGACGCGCGGGCAAGGGTGGCCGAGGGGGGCGTCAGACGGCGCTGGTCAAGCCACGCTTGCAGCGCCAGCAGCGCGCAAAACGCCGCCGTGATCCCGGCCAGGGTCGGCGACAGCAGGGCCAGAACGGTCAGAACCAGCAGGGAAAAGGGCAGATCGGCCACCACCGTCAAACCCGCCGGGCCAAAGGCCACGCGCGCGCGTTCAACCCCGCGCATCAACTCCTCGCGCGCCGCCGCGCTCCACGGGGTTTGCGCCCGCAAATCGGCGGTCAGCAGCAGGCCGAAGACTCCCGTCGCCAGACGGCGGTCCTGGTCCCCGGCGATGCTCTCGGCGATGACCCAACGCAGCTTGCGCAACTGGTGCTCCGCCGTCACCGCCAACAGCGCCCCCACCGTCAGCGTCAGCAAGGTGCTGGACACGCCATGGGTGACGTAGCGGTTCAGCACCTGCATGACGAACAGCGACACCGTCAACCCCAACACCGCCAGCAGAGCGGTGATGGCGAGCAGACGCGCCGTCTCCCCCGGCGCGCGGGCCAGACGGGCGATGATCTCGCCAATGCCGGAGGGCGCGCGGGTGGATGTCACGCCAGGCGCTCCTCAGGGGGGGAGGGCGGCGGCAGCAGCAACGGCGATGGGGCGGCGGTTTCATCCGCCGCGCCCGGAACCGGGGGCGACCAATGGACGCCGTTGGCCTGGAAGCGTTCCCACACCCGCGCCCACACTTCGTGGAGAATCTTGTGCTCGTCGTTGCCCTTGGCCAGATAGAATTTGACCCGGTAACGCGCCGCCCAGACGCCGTTGGCGCACTCCACGCCCTTGTATTGGCAATCCGGGCCGAAATAATTGCTGGCGAGGTTGAGGAAGCAATCGAAGCTGTCCAACGCCTCCTTGACCAGCCGTGAAATCAGGCGCGGGTCGTAGGTCGGGTCGATGAACAGTTGGGTGCGAACGAAATTGGCGTCGGTGTCGCTGAAATTGTGGATTTCCGCTTCGGAAATCTTGGCGTTGGCCAGACAGACGATCTGGCCGTCCAAGTGCCGGATGCGCACGGTGCGCCATGTGATGTCCACCACCTGACCCATCACCGTCTGGCTGGCCTTGATGTAGTCGCCGACCTTGAAGGGCCGTTCGATGTTCAGGACGATGCCGGAAAAGATGTTGGCGATGTTGGCCTGCACCGCCAAACCGATAATCATCGCCATGAGACCTGAGGTGGCCAACAGGCTGGTGACGGGTTTGGCGAAGACATAGGCGATGACGCCAAAGAAGGCGAACAGATAGATCACCAGAGCCGCGAACATGCGGATGACGTTGGGAACCTTGCGGGCGGCGCGGATTTCCAGCGGCACCCAGATGAAGCGTTCCAACGAAATCGTGGCGAGACGGGCGGGAATCGCCCACCACAGCATGCTGTAAGCCCCAACCACCATGTCGATGGCCCCGGTCGGCGCGTTCGCCAAGGCGTAATCCAGCGCCATGTTGCCCGCCGCCAGCAGCAGAAACGGCCAGCAGATCAAGCGCAGTCCCAGGGTTTGCATCCGCCAGAACTGCCCGCGATCCTTGCCGTCGAGCACGCGCGCCAGAATCGAGCCGACCAGGGCGATGATGGCGATGTAGATCAGCGACTCGCTGGGCAGATAGTCGCGCACGTCGATGGTGTCGAGCTTCAGCAGCGCGCCCATGTCGAGCTGTGAGAAGTTGGGTTGCGGTTTGCCGAAGCCGACAAAGGCCGGATCGCCTTCGGAAATCCGTTCGACCACATCCTGGGATATCCAGGCGCGGCCCACCGTCCAGCCTGGGGCGCCCGCCAACGCGCGCAGGCGCAGCAGCATTTGGGTCAGCGTGTCCTGCGGCTGCTCGCCAGGCTCATGGCCAAGCCAGCGCATCGCCCGGTTCAACATCGACCCTTCGGCGTCGGCGGTTTCCACCCCGCCGGACAGCGACCCGTTGATGCTCTCGGCCAGCGACGTGGCGCTGTTCAGATTCATGCCCAGCACGTCGCTGACATACATCAGGTTGTTGCGGGCCAAGGTGCGGTGCCGGAAACCGATGCCGACGATGTGGGTGCCATAGGCCCGCTCCACCGACGAATAGTTGGTGTAGAAGGTCCCCTTGATCCGGTAGGCGTGATAGAGCATGTCGCCGACCTGGACCTGCCGTTCGGGCTTGTCCAGCTTGATCGGCTGCACCGCGTTGGTGAACACGATGTCTTGCGGCGCGAAGTCTCCGCGCCAGCGGAACCACAGATTCAGCGCCAGCTCCGCCGTGCCCGCGTTGGGGTCGAATCCGGTGATTTTGTCGATGGTGACGCCCGCATAGACGACGTTCGTCTTGTACATGAAACGATCGTTGACGTAGAGCGCGCGGCCCGCCACCAACTCGTCCAGGTAATTGCCGACGCTCTCTTCGCGAATCGGCGACAATTGAGTGAGCGCGGCGATCAGGGCCGCGCCGTCATACGTGCCGACATAGGCGGTGGGAGCCGCCACCCCCTTCGCGTCGAAGGTCAGCGGACCAAGCAGTCCCGTCATCACCCGGCCCGGTTTGGCCAAGGCGGCGTGGATGCGTTCGCGCCAACCCGTCACGTCCTCTGCGGGCAGGCGCCGCGCGCCGCGCGGGGTCATGTCCAGCACCAGACGCCGCGCGCCTTCGTAGGCGATGGCCGACACCCAGTCGGGGGGCGTGCGGTGAGCCTTGACGTAGTCGGTGCGGAAATTCTGCGCCATCTCGCCGGCGGTGTCGTACATCAGCGGCGTGGACGCGAAGCTGCCGTGCAAGCCCGACGCTGGCGATCCCGGCGCGTTCCAGGCGTCGCGGTAGGAATCCAGGAAGGCTTGCGTCGCCATGCTGCGCAACCCGGCCACCCGATTGCGGATTCCGCCCTTGCGCAAGGCCGCCAACACCGTGCCCGCTGGATGGGGATCGGCCAGAACGACGATGCTGCCGCTGACCCGCCCCTCGCGCAGCTCCGTCACGATGCGGGCCAGACGGTCGCCGACGTCGGGCGCCGCCGGATCGAACTCCCAGCGGTTGAGCGCCCGCGTGCCAAAGCGCTGCATCACCTCGTCGAAAGACTGGCTGAGCGCTTCTTCCTCGGCGCCACGTTGGTGGATGATCGAGACAACTTTTTCACCCAGGACGTTCCGCACGTAGTTGGCGAGAAACCGCGTCTCAAAGACCCGGTCGAACGTCATATGAAACAACCAAGGGTCGCCGCCACGCACACCTGAAACGGGTGCGGGCGCGGGCGTCAAGGCGGGCACGCGCGCCGCGCGGTAGACGTCGGCCGCCGCCTCCGCCGCCTCGCCCGACCAATGTCCAACGACGCCGACGACGCCCGCCGCGACGGCCTTTTCAGCGGCGGCGCGGGCGGTCGCTGGGTCGTCTGAATCGTCAATCACCAGGGATTTCAATGGGACGCCATCAATGCCGCCCGCCCGGTTGACATGATCGATGTAGAGTTCCACACCCTCACGGATGGCGCGGCCAAGCTCTTTGGCCTCGCCGGACTGCGGCGCCAGAACGCCAATTTGAATCACTTGGTCGGCGGGGCGGTCAAACAAAGCCAGTCGGGCCACGAACGACAGACTCAGCGCAATCGCGCCCGCGACTCCTAAAATAACCAAAAAGAGCGAGCGCTTCGATAGGGAGCCGAACCATTCTTTTGCTCGCTTCATCGAATCTTTCGCCTCTATCGAACAAAAGCGAACGCAACTCAGAATATTGAGTCTTTTCGCTTCAAATTGCGCCCAAGCCTAGCATAGCCCATTTGGAAATACTATAGTATGACCTCTATTACCAACAGCGAGGAGGTGGCGCAAGCGGCATGGGCGTGGAAATTGATCTGGATGGATGGACCCCTCCTGATGGTTTCATGGAGGCTCTGGCCGCTGGCGATGGCGTGTCCGGCGCGCGGTCGGCTGTCCTCACGGATCTCGCCGCCCGGTTGGAGAAATACGGCGTCGACGCGAGCGCGTCGCCGAAGATGGCTGACGAGATCATTCACCGCTATGTCGAATTTCTCGGCAAAGGGGTTTCGCCGCAACAGGCCGCCGAAGAGGTGCGCCGGGTCTGGGTTGACGACGCCAATCTGACCGGCCAACCGGTGGACGAGGCCCAGGCGTTGCAGATCGCCCTGGCCAACGGCGCCAATGTCCAAGAACTTTTGCAGAAGGCCCTTGGCGGGCCGGTCATGCTGGATGGCGAGGCTCTGGCCAACGCGCTGGCCAGCGGCAAGCCGCTGATCGCGGAATTGAAGGCCGCCAACGCGGCGGCCGTCGCAAGACTGGAATCCAGCGCGGTTGACACGTCTGCGGCGGAAAAGTTGGCGGGCGCCCTGGCGACCGGTGGCGGAGCCGCCGCGCAGGCTTTGGCCACAGCAACATCCGGCATGTCGCCGGAACACACCAACGCCTTCCTGTCGAATCTGCAAACCGCCTTGGCGAACGGCGCCTCGCCTGACGTCGCCTTGACCTCGGCCCACGCGGCGGCGGCGGCGGCGACGCCGCCGTCGGCGCCGGTGGACGCGGCGGGGCAACTGGCGGCGGCGTTGGCGGCGGGCGGTCTGGCGGCGGACCAGGCGATTGCCGGGTTGACCGCCGGAATGTCCGCCGCCGCCGCAGGCGCTTTTGCCGACAGCCTTGCCGCCGCCCTGGCGTCCGGCGAAAAGGCTGGAACAGCCCTGGCGGCGGCGGCCCAGGCGGCCACCAGCGCCACCAGCGCCTTGGCCGCCAGCGGCGTTCCAATGTCCGACGCGGACCGACTCGTCGCCTCTCTGGCGCAAGGCTTGGCGGCCGGCGGCTCCCTGAGCGACGCCGCTTTGACGTCGATGGTGGATGCGCTGGCCGCTGGACGTGGTTCGCAAGCGGCTATGGCCGAAGGTCAGGCCCAGGCCCAAGCCGACGCGGCGCAACAAAATTCGATCAGCGTTCCGTCGGATCCCCTGTTGGCGGCTTTGGCGTCGGGCGTCGGCGCCCAGACGGCCTTGGCCAGCGCGGCGGGGGGCAGCGACTCGCAAAGCTTCAGCAACGCCTTGTCAACGGCGCTTGAGTCGGGAAACTCGGTCTCCGAAGCGCGCCAAACCGCGTCGGAAACCGCCCAAGCCACGGACTCTCAAGCGTCGCAAACCACAACCGAGACTCAGCCGTCGCCCACACCCGATGCCGCGCAGGTTGCTCAAACGCCATCTCCATCCACGAGCGAACAGACACCCGCGTCATCGCAACCATCCACGACCGACACGCCATCGCCTCCTCCACCGCCGCCTCCCGCTCCACCACCACCGCCACCACCACCTCCTCCAGCGCCTCCTCCTCCACCGCCACCGCCGCCAATTGTTGAGGAACAGCCTCTTTCCCCACCCCCTCCGCCGCCGCCCCCACCCGTGGCGCCGCCGCCCTCTCCACCACCTCCCCCTCCACCGCCGCCGCTTCCTCCTCCACCGCCGCCGCCAATTCCCCATGCGCCGGTCGCCGTGGCTGATGTCGGGTCGGCCAGCGAAGCCGGGGGGAGCGACAACGGCGCCGGGGGCGGCGACGCCACGGGCAATGTGTTGGCCAACGACACCGACGTGGACAGCGGCGACACCAAAACCGTGTCCGGGATCAGCGGCGGCGGCGTTGGGCAAAGCGTGGCTGGCCGCTATGGCGCTTTCACGCTGAACGCCGATGGGGCCTATCGTTATGCCGTGGACAACGCCAACAGCGCCGTTCAGGGGCTGCGAACCAGCGCCAACACGCTGACCGACAGCATCACGTACACGATGCAAGACCACACGGGTCTCACCTCGTCGGCGACTCTGACGATCACCATTCAGGGCGCCGACGACGCGCCCGCCGCCGCCGCCGACACGGCCACGGCGGTTGGAACGAACGGCGCCGCGTCGGGCAACCTGTTGACCAACGACACCGATGTGGACAGCGGCGACACAAAGACCGTCTCGGCCATCACCGGCGGCGCGGTCGGGCAGGCGCTGACCAGCGCCTATGGCGCGCTGACGCTCAACACCGACGGCGGCTACAGCTATGTGGTGAACAGCGCCAACAGCACGGTGCTGGCTTTGCGCACCAGCGCCGACACGCTGACGGAGACCTTCACCTACACGGTGCGCGACACCGCCGGTTTGACCTCGTCAGCCACCTTGACCATCACCATTGAGGGCGGCAACGACGCGCCCGTCGCGGTGGCCGATGTTGGATCCGCCACCGAAGCCGGTGGGTTCGCCAACAGCACGGCGGGCGGCGGCGCGACGGGAAATGTGCTGACCAACGACACCGATGTGGACAGCGGCGACACCAAAACTGTGTCCGCCGTCACCGGCGGCGCGGTGGGGGGCGGCGCAACCGGCCTTTACGGCACGCTGACTCTCAGCGCCAATGGCGGCTACAGCTACGCGGTCAACGACGCCAACAGCTCCGTGCAGGGCTTGCGCGCCAGCAGCGACACGCTGACCGACAGCTTCACCTACACGGTGCGCGACACCGCCGGTTTGACCGCCAGCGGCACCCTGACCATCACCATCCATGGCGCCAACGACGCGCCGATCGCCGTGGCCGACGCCGCGACGGCGGTTGAGGCGGGCGGAACCAACAACGGCATGGCTGGCATTGACCCGACGGGCAATGTGTTGACCAACGACGCCGATGTGGACGGCGGCGACGCCAAAACCGTTACGGCGCTCACCGGCGGCACGGTCGGGCAGGAACTGGTCAGCCTGTATGGCGCGCTGACGCTCAACGCCGACGGCAGCTACAGCTATGTGGTGGACAACGCCAACGCGGCGGTTCAGGCGCTGCGCACCACGTCGGAGACCTTGACCGAAACCTTCACCTACACCATGCAGGACACTGCCGGACTGACCTCGACGGCCACCCTGACCATCACCATTCAGGGCGCCGATGACGCGCCCGTCGCGTCACCCAACAGTGAAACGGCGATTGAGGCGGGTGGAGTCAACAACGGAACGGCGGGCGCCAACGCCACGGGCAATGCGCTGGCCAACGACACCGACGTGGACAGCGGCGACACCAAAACCGTGTCCGCCGTCACCGGCGGCACGGTGGGGGGGGGCGCAATTGGCCTCTATGGCACGCTGACGATCAACGCCGACGGCAGTTACACCTATGTGGTCAACGACGCCAACAGCGCCGTGCAGGCCCTGCGAACCAGCGACGACACGCTGACCGACAGCTTCACCTACACGGTCAGCGACACCGTCGGATTGACCGCGTCCCGCACCTTGACCATCACCATACAGGGCGCCGACGACGCGCCCGTCGCCGTGGCCGACGCCGCGACGGCGGTTGAGGCGGGTGGAACCAACAACGGCACGGCGGGCGTCGATCCGACCGGCGACGTGTTGGCCAACGACACCGATGTGGACAGCGACGACACCAAGACCGTCGTGGCGATCACCGGCGGCACGGTCGGACAGGGGCTGGTCGGCGCCTATGGCACGCTGACGCTCAACGCGGACGGCAGTTACAGCTATGTGGTGGACAACAGCAACGCCACCGTTCAGGCGTTGCACAGCAGCACGGACACGCTGACCGACAGCTTCACCTACACGGTGCGCGACACCGCCGGGCTGATGTCGTCCACCACCCTGACCATCACCATCGAGGGGGCCGACGACGCGCCGACCCTGCCGACCACCCAGGCGATTTCCCTGCTGGCCAGCGGCACGATGGTGCTGACCAACACAAATCTGCAAGCCGCCGATCTTGACGACCCGACCGCCTCCTTGATTTACCGCGTCACCGCCCTGCCGACCAAAGGAACGATAAAGCTGAACGGCACGACGCTGTCGGTGGGCGACACCTTCACCCAGGCCGACCTCGACAGCCGAAGCAACGTCACCTACGTCAACTCGGGCGGCGTCGGATCGGACAGCCTGACCTTCTCGCTGGAAGACGGCGCGGGTGGCGTGCTGAGCAGCCAGACCCTCAGCATCACCGTCGAAGCTGGTCTTGGCACCGGCCCGACCAACATCGTGCTGTCGCCCACCGCCGCCAGCTTCAGCGGCAATTACACCATCACCGCTGGTCATGCCGCCGTGGCTGGATTGGGTGGAACCGCAGGGTACGGCGAGACCACGTTGAACAAGGCGGACGACGCCTATCAACAGATAAACGTGTCCGCCGCCTTTTCCGATGGTTTCAAGCTGGGTGGAACCACCTATTCCGCCGGGACGCAATTTTTTGTTGGCAGCAACGGCTACATCACGTTCGGCCAGGGCCTGACCTCCTACAGCTCACAGGGAATCCCTTCGGTGTCGGCGCCGATGATCGCCATTCATTACGCCGACATCGACACGCGCAAAGGCGGCGACATCTACGTCGATGTGGACAGCGTGAACCACATCGTCAGCGTCACCTACAAGGACGTTCACGCCTACAGCGGGTCATCGACCGGCAACACCTATCAGATCCGTCTCTACAGTCTGGGAAATGGTGATTTCGCCATCGAGGAACGCTATGAATCGATCACTTGGGGCAGCGGCGGCACCGCCGGTTGGACCACAGGCGGGACGGCGCCGCGCACCTATGGCGAGGTGCAGGGATCGGGAACGTCCAACTTCGTCAACAACACCGGTTACAGCAACGTGGGGCAACCCGGCGTCTATGTCTGGGAGGTTCGCGACGGCACAGTGGGCAACGCGGTTTCGGTGTCGGAAACGGTCGCGGTTGGAACCGCCATCGCCCAATTGTCCGCCACCGATCCCACCCCCGGCGACACCAGCAGCTTCAGCATTGTCGGCGGCGGCGGAGAATTCACCGTGGTCAACAACGCGGGCGTCTGGGAACTGCGCACCGCCACCGCGCTGAATTACGAGACGACGGCGGGACACGCCTACACCGTCACCATCCAGACCACCGACGGAACCAGCCAAACCTACACCAAGAACCTGACCGTTTACGTCGGCAACGTCGCTCCGGTGGTGGACACGGCGGCGACCGGAAGCCTGTCTACTGTGGTGATGTCCGACGCATCGCCCAGCGGAACCGCCATTTCGACCCTGGTGGCCAGCAGCGGCGTGACCGACGCCGGAGTCGCTCTGACCTCCGTGGCCATCACCGCGCTGGATGGGTCGAATGGAACGTGGCAATACCAACTGAACGGCGCCGGAGCTTGGACCAGCGTGACCGCCGCGTCGATCAGCGCCAGCAACGCGTTGCTGTTGCACGACAGCGACCGGCTGCGCTTTGTTCCGACCACGGGGTGGAGCGGGGCCACCAACATCACCTATCGCGCGTGGGATGGTTCCACCGGCACGGCGGGCGGCTTTGGCGACACCAGCGTCAACGGCGGTTCGACCGCCTTCAGCACCGGCACGCAATCGGCCAGCCAACTGGTCATCCAGACCCCCGCCGGATTCCCTGTGCAGGAATCGGCCAGCTCCTCCTGGTCAGGCTGGTCGATCAGCGGCAGTCCTTCCCCCACCGTGTCATCCGGGGTTCTCCATCTGACCACGGCGGGAACCAGCGAATCCGGCAGCGCCGTATACAACAGCGCCATTGATCTGCGTTATGGAATGCATGTGCAGTTTGATTATCGATCCTACGGCGGTGGCGGCAACGCCGGAGATGGATTTTCTTTCTACATGATCGACGGATCGGTGACGACGCCGACCGTGGGCGGGGTGGGCGGCGCGCTGGGGTATGGCTATGTCGGCGCCACGCCGGGCGTGACCAAGGGCTATATGGCCATTGGTTTCGACACTTACGGGAATTTCTTGAATCAGGCCTTTTGGGGCGGTGACGGGTCGGCCTCGGGCGTTCAAACCAACAGCATCGGCATGCGCGGCTCTTCGACAGGGGCGACCGACAGCAGCGCCCACGAATACCGCTACATCCAGGGCAGCGCGGTTCCGGTGACAAGCTATGGCGGCATTGATTCCAACAGCTACATTAAGGTCGATCTCACCCTGACCGCCAACCAGCATGTGACGATGCAAATGAGTTGGGATGATGGCGTCACCTGGCGGACCATCTACAACGACTTTGATTTCGGCAGCGCCAACGTCAACGCGTCAAGCGTCGCTTACACCCGTCCAGACACGGTGAAGTTGGGCTTTTCGGCCTCGACCGGCGGTGCGATCGACGCTCACGACATCGCCAACTTGTCGGTGTCGATCCCGTCGGATTCGGCTTATCCGATCGGCTCGGGCGAGCATGCGTTGACCTTCAGCAGCGGCAGCGTCACCGCCGCCCACACCGCCGCGTTGGCCCCCACCAGCGCGCTGACGGTGGAGGCCTGGATCCAGGTGACGGGCGGCGCCGCTGGGGAGACCATCCTCAGCAAAATGAGCGGCGGCGGCAGCGCGCTGACCGGCTATCGGCTGACGCTCGACGCCAGTGGAAAGGTCGTGTTCGATCTTGGCAACGGCGCCGCCACCACCTCGCTGACCGGCGCGACCGCCGTGAACGACGGCAAATGGCATCATGTCGTCGGCGTCTTTGACAACGGCGCCACGTCCATGGCGCTGTATGTCGACAACAGCCAGGACGCCAGCCGCAGCACCAGCGCCGGCGCGCTCGGCGCGTCGACCAACAACCTGACCATCGGCAACGACGGGGCCAGCGCCCATCCCTTCGTCGGGTCGATCAACGATGTTCAGATTTGGTCCGGCGCACGGACCTCGGGTCAAGTGGCCGCCGACGGCTCCCACCGTCTGCTTGGCAACGAAAGCGGGTTGGTCGGTTATTGGAAATTTGATGAGACCAGCGGCGGGACGGCGTTGGGGTCAGCGCCGGGAACGCCCAGCGGAACCATCAGCAACGCGACCTCGACCAACCTCGACAGCATCACCGTGGCCAGCGGGCAGATCTACAAGGGGATGGTGTTGGGCTATTCGCCGACCGATGATTCGCTGACCTACGCGTTGCACACGGCCAACAGCGCCGTCACCAGCGACGCCAGCGGCTCCGCCTTCGTCTACGAGTATCAAGCGGGAGCCGTCGCTGGCGACGACGCCATCCTGGTGGACATCACCGACGCGCACAGCCACACCATCACCCACACGGTGAACGTCCACATCACATGAGGATCGTTTGCCGCGCGTTGGCGATGATGTGGCTGCCGCGTTTGAAAACAAATTTGGCAAACAACCCTGCGGACGGTCAGTGGGCCGAGCCACCCACCGGAGCGACCGGCGCGGCGCCATGATCGGCCGCCGGAGCCGCGTGCGGATCCGCCGCCGCTCCATGCGCGTCAGCAGGACCATGGCCTGCGCCGTGGTCGGCTCCATGGCCTGCGCCATGCCCACCGCCATGGCCCCCGCCAAACAAGCCGCCGCCGTGACCGCCGCCATGGCCGCCCCCGTGGCCGCCGCCCAAAAAGCCAAGACCAAGCAGAGTTAGAATCGTGCTGCTGTGACCACCGCCATGGCCCCCGGCGTCTTCGCCGTGGCCGCCATGGCTGCCGCGCTTGCGCGCGGCCAGCACCTGGGGAATGCCATGGTCGCTGCGTCGAACATGGCCGTCGCTGCTCTCCTTGCCGCCGCCGCCGCCACTGGCGAACGCCTGGGACGGAGACCCGATCAGCACGGCCAAACCAACCCCGACCGCCACCGCCGCGCACAACGGCATCAGGCGATTGTGTGTGAATGTTGGCTTCAGCATGATGCGTGTCTCCGTCGTCATCCGGGCTTGTTGTGTCACCGAACGGCCACAGATCAATCCGTGGTCGCCGCAGCGGGCAGGCTTTGAACCGCGCCGATGAGGTTTTCGGTGTAGACCACTTCGGTTGGGGCCAGCGCCAAAGCGCGGGCGGTCATGCGGGACGCGTCTTCCTTGCGGCCAAGAGCGCTCAGCACCTCAGCCCAGCTCGAATAGACGTCGGCGAAGCTGGCGTCCGTCGTCGTCGCCGTCTCGAATTTGGCGAACGCGTCGTCATACTTGCCGATCAGGGCCAGCGAGAACCCCCATTCGCTGTAAGCCGCCGCCGCCGCCGCCGTGTTCTTGGCCGCCGCCGCTTTGTTGCTCGTCACCGCCTTGAACAGCTCAATGGCGTGGGCGTGATTGCCCTCGCGGGCTTCAACCACGCCCCAGTTCAGCAGGGGCGAGAGGAAGTCCTTGTCGATGGCGTAGGCCTCGCGGAATTTCTCGATGGCGCCGTGCCGATCCGACTGCTGATACAACACCATGCCCCAGAGATTGAGCATCCACTTGGAGTATTCGGTGTCGTGATGGTCCAATTCGCGCTGAATGATTTCCAGCGTCGGGGTGAAATCGCGGGTCAGGCGATCCCGCTTGAACTGGTACGCGGCCAGCACATACGGGTTGACGACGCGCATCGCCTCATAGGCGGCGCCGCGCACCAGCTCCGGCACTTGATCGTGGTGCGCGGTCTTGACGATCTGGAACTGGCGATGGTGGCTGTCATAGCCGCGCAGCTTCATTTCCAGATCATCGCCGTGAATCACGATCTCGCCCGAGAAGGTGAAGGGCGTCAGCGACACCGATTCCTGCACCACGCGAACGAGCGGAGTGAGGCCGACGAACTCGCTGAGCACCGCGACCGGTTTCTTTTCTTCGTGCAGCTCGACTTGCCGCACCTCGGCCTTGGTGCTGGCCTTTTTGGCGATGGCCTGCATTTCGTCGGCCAGCCGCGTGACCAGCACCGGCGAGGTGTAGCCGGTTTCCGCCGCAATGCTCTCCGGCACGTCAACATATTCGATGTTGACGGTCTGGGTGTCGGTGAACACGGCAAAGCCAAACGCGATCAGCGCCATGTAGATGGGAACAGCCAGAAATCCGAAATCCATGGTTGTGCTCCTGCGCTCAGTTTGCGGCTGAGGTTTTGTTGCCGCCGGCGGGCACCTTGGCCTCGACGATGGACACGAAACGGCTGGGGTGGACGTCGCGGATGTTGAACTTCCAGCCCTTGACCTTGGGGCTGACCAAGGACTTCGTCGCCCAATGGTAGATCGGAATCACCGGATATTCTTCGGTCATGGTCCGTTCCGCGTCCGCCAGCAGGGCCGACCGTTCGGACACCTCGGTCATGGTCGCGGCCTTGGCCAGCAACTCGTCATATTTGGCGCTGTGATAGCCCGGATCGTTGCGCGGCGGCAGCGCGGTCGACAGCATCAGGTTGAGGAAGACCGTCGGATCGGCGAAATCGCCGATCCACGCGGCGCGAACCACCTGGAAATCCCGCCGCGCCCGGCGCTTCAAATACTCGCCCCGGTCCGTGCTGACCGAGGTGACGGCCAGCCCCTTGCCGAACGCGCGGTTCCATTGGGCCATCACGGCCTCGGCGATCACCCGGTTGTTTTCCGAGGTGTTGTAGAGAATTTCCAACTTCAAGGGCTGCGACGGGCCGTAACCGGCGTCGGCGAACAAGCGGCGCGCCTCTTCCAAACGCTGCTCCATCGGTTCAGCGGCGAAGGCGGGCAACGGGCGGCGGTAGTTGGGAACGATGGGCGGCACCAGCCCATAGGCGGGCATTTCACCGGCGCGCGTCACTTTTTCAACGATCTGTTCGCGGTTGATCGCCAGAGACAGCGCCTTGCGCAGGCTGCGGTTGCCCTTGAACGGTTCCGCCGTCAGGTTCAGCGCGTAGTAATAGGTGGCCAGGAACGGCTTGTTCCAGAATTCCTTGGGTTGGCTCAGCGAGATCCACTTCACCTGATCCTGCGGCACCTCGTTGGTGATGTCCAATTTGCCCGCGCGGTACAGATTCAGTTCTTCGCCAGGATCAGCCACCGGATGGAAGATCACGCGGTCGATGGACACCGAATCCTTCGCGTAGTAATTCGCGTTGCGAACCACCACCAAAGGCTTGCCGCGCTGCCAGTCGGCCAGCGTGTAGGCGCCGTTCGACACCATCTTGCCGGCGTCGGTCCACTTGTCGCCGTTCTTTTCGAGGGTTGCGCGATGCACCGGCAACGCCATGTTGTCAGAGCTGAGCACGCCCAGGAAGAAGGGGGTCGGCGTCACCAGCGTGATGCGCACGGTCGCCGGATCAACCGCCTTGACGCCCAGCTTGTCGGGAGATCCGCCGCCCATCACGGCCTCGGCGCCCTCGATCATCCGCAGGTTGGCCGCCGACGCTCCAGGATGCGGGGCGACCGCGCGGCGGAAGCTGTAGACGAAATCCTCGGCGGTCAGCGGATCCCCGTTCGACCATTTGGCGTTCGGGCGCAAATGGAAGGTGTAGGTCAACCCATCATGAGAGATTTCCCATGATTCGGCGACGCCCGGCATGAATCGTCCATCAGGCCCGTAAACCACCAGACCTTCAAACAGATCACGAAAAATATTCGATTCGATCCGCCCGTCCGTGTTGTGAGGATCAAGCGTGGAGGGTTCCCCGCCATTGCCCCGGTTGAACACAGTTTCGGCCAGAGCCATCGATGACGTTCCCACAGCGGCGCCAAGGCAAATCGCGGCCACCGTGCCGGCGCAGCGGACGATCGATTTCATCGTCTCTCCTCCGATAATAATATGACGGTTTCTAGGCGGATTTTCAGTCGAACATTTCTGAGTATGCACCAGCCACCCCACTGAAACAACGGCGCCGTAGAGCCGGAGAGGTCAACAATCAAAAAGACTTAGCCCATCGCCATCATCGCGGCGACGGGCCTTCGAGCCGACGCGCGTGACGTCCCCTGCTCCACGCGCGCGGACTCTGTCTTTACTTGGCTTTGCTGGTCTCGGCGGCGGGCTTGCCGCCCAACGACGAGGCGGTCAGAACGGCGCGCGCCGAATCCTGCTTCAACTCATTGCGACGCAGGGGTTCGCCCTTGCGCCATGAAACGTGGTAATACAGGCTGGCCAATTCGGGGAAGGTTTCAAAATTGTCCAGATTGACGTTGGCCTTGGCCTTGTACTTCATCGCGCCAACGACGTCGCCACGCTCTTGCTTCACGTCCGCGCGCAGAGCCGGGACGATTGAGCTGGTCGGATCCCAATATTCGGCGTCGTCCAACGCGGCTTCCGCCTGATCGAACTTGCGGGCGCTCATGTGCGCGCCAGCCCGAATGACGTCGCCCGCCGCCAACAGCATGTAGGCGCGTTGATAACGCGCCGCTTCCAGCGTCGGCTTCAGGTAGGATTCAACCTCCGACTCGTGATCGGTGGCGAGCATGACGAAGGCCCGATTCAAACGCGGAATCAGCAGATCGGGATCCGCCTTGTCCGCCTCTTCAAACAGACGGGCGGCTTCCGGAAAATTGTTTTTGTGAAGCGCCACGATGCCCGCGACATTGAGGACCGAGGCCCGCTCCTTGTTGTGCGACTTGGCGGCGTAAGCCACCAGTTCACGGGCGATCAGGTCGTCAACCTGGGTGTAATCATGGCGCTCATCGCCCTGTTGCAACAGGTACAGGGTGGTGATGTACGGAGCCAAATGCTCCATGACCTGCTGGGCGGCGCGGCCCACCATGTCCGTGATCGGTTCGTATTCGTTGCGCTTGACGATCAGCGGAAAGGGCGGTTCGTCCGGATCGCGCACCATCGCGACCAATTGGATTTTGCCTTCCTTGTCGTCCTTGGAGAAGCTGCCGAGCACCGAGGCCGTCTTCATGCCGAAGGTGTGCTGAACGGCGGCGGCGAAATCTTCGACCTTCAGCGCGCGGGACAGCACCACGCCCAGCGTCCGGGCGCGGTTGGATTGCACGTTCGGACGCCCGAAATAGGATTTGACGTCGCCGATCTCCTGCATCTTGGATATGAACATATCCTCAATGACGTCGCCCCGCGCCGTTGTCTTGGCGATGTCGTCCGGCACATACAAGCTGACATTGACGCTGTCCGCATGCATCACCGCGTCGGCGGACATGATGCCAAACGCCGTGGCAAGGGCCGCGAGAAGCGAAATCGGATCCATAGGTGTACCTCTTGATGGGATCGGGGCGAGGCCAGCGGAGCTAGGCTATGTCGGATAGGCGCTATGGTCTGTCATACAATCATATTAAATTTTAGGGGTCTATACCCCATGAAGGACTTGAGGAAATATTAACCGTTTGGTCATATTTTTGCATAAATACAAACACAACCTCATAACTATAAACAATGACGTCCATGTGTATTGATTGTAACCAATTGCAACAAAGCTGAGGCAGTCTTGGAAGTTTTTAGTAAAAATTTTAGCGTCACGGCTTTATTAAACGCGCTTTAATTTGCTGGCGCGCAATTAAATTCATGAATCCTCATTTCGTTTACCGAAAAATTTTCTTGTCGCGCTCAATTCTGATAAACCCCAAAAATATCCCTGGACTTCTTTTCCGATAGAGGATTCCCCTGAATGGCGCTCACGGAGCAATCCCTTGATCGCCCTGCGGCTTTCCAACGAAAAATCAGAATCGTCAATTCGGCATACCCCTCACTCGGTCTGGCGAATCCGGCTTTTCTCAGTCGAGAGCCATCGGCCATATGGCCCCACGCCGCAACCTCGAGTTTGAACGCGCAAACCCGAAAAGGGTGGGTGTGGAGTTTACGGGCCGCTCCGAATGTGCAATCGTCGATCCCCAAAATCGGGCCGTCATCGGGGGGCGTCGATCAGCGAAATGAGGGGTCCGTGCGCCGCGTAAAATCGCTTCTGGTCTGCGTTTTCCTGTCCGTTCTGCTCGCCGCCTGCGCGGGCGGCGGGCCACGCAGCGTGTCGCAGGCCGACCTTGACGCGCACATCGCCGAAGCCGCCGGTCGCTTCGACATGCCTGAATTGTGGATCCGCGAAGTGATTCGTCAGGAAAGCGGCGGGCGCACCATGGTGAACGGGCGCCCCATCGTCAGCAAGGCGGGCGCCATGGGGCTGATGCAGGTCATGCCTGGCACGTATGAAGAGATGCGGCGCAAGCATGGCCTTGGCTCCGACCCATACGATCCGCACGACAACATCATCGCAGGCACCGCTTATCTTCGCGAGATGTACAATCTGTTTGGAGCGCCGGGATTTTTGGGCGCTTACAACTGCGGCCCCGGCTGTTACGGCGATTATCTGGCCGGAAAGCGGTCGCTGCCCGGCGAAACCAGACGTTACATGGCGTCGGTCAGCCCACGCCTGAACCGCACCACCGCCCCCAACGGCGCCGACATCGTGGTGGCGAGCGCCGCCGACAACGCGCCCTTCGCCGCCGCCTCTCCGCTGCCGCCGCCTCCGGCGGCGCCCGCCCCGCTCACCTCCAGTTCCAACTCCACCGCGCGCGCGCCGGTGGCCGTCGCCGTCCTGCCGCCTCCGCCGTCGGCGCCTCGCCCCAGCTACGCCCCGGCGCCGCCGACCACGCAGGTGGTCGCGCCGGACACGACCGCTCCCATCGCTCCGGCCACCGTGTCCACCGCCGCCTTGCGCGGCGGGGCGACCGGCGCCTGGACCGTTCAATTGGGCGCCTTCCGTTCCGCCGACGACAGCACGCGGGTGATCGACCGCGCTCGCAAATCGCTGCCCGGAATGCTGACGCACACGCAAAAGATCGTGCAGGCGGTCGACACCCAAACCGGCCCGCTCTACCGCGCCCGCCTGTCGGGGTTGTCGCAACGGGACGCGGCCGCCACCTGCTCCGGGTTGGTCGATCTCGGCATGGCCTGCTTCGTCGTCGCTCCTGGCGCCTGAGCCAAGCCGACACACCAACGAACATATAAGGAAACACGCCAATGGCCGCGCAACCGTGGGACGATCGCACCCGTCTCGTCGCCATCGACATCGAAACGACCGGACGCCGCACCCCCCGTCTTGAGGACATCCGCAAGGCGCCCAAGGGGTTGCGGCAACCCGGCGTCGTCATTGAAATCGGCTGCGTCGAAATCCTGCGGGACGAGACGGGGTGGACCAAGGGCCGGACCTGGGAAACCCGCGTCAACCCCGACGCGCCGATCCACCCGGACTCGATCAAGGTCCACAACATCCGCCCCAACGATCTGAAGACGGCGCCGCGCTTCCCCCAGATCGTCGAAACGATGTTGGAGTTCATGGGCGAGGATCTGTTGATCGCCCACGCCTATGAAAACGAAATGGATTTCCTGAATTACGAGTTCGCCCGTTGCGGTCGGATCGGCTGGGGGGAGGAGTTTTTCGCCAGCGGTCGCTTCATCTGCACCAAGGAAATGTCGCACATTCATTTCCCCGGCGCGTCCGGTTCGCTCGACGCCCTGTCCGACCGGCTGTGGCTGGACCGCAGCGACCGCTTTTCCCACCATGGCGCCTTGCTGGACGCCGATCTGACCGTCGACGCCTTTCTGAAAATGGCCTATGGCGACATCGGCCCGCGTGACGCGGTGTTTGAATAAACCAACCATAGAATCGGCAAGGTTTCTGCAAAAACCGACCTCATTCTTCCCGAATTGTGTCCACTTGGCGGAAGAGAGCCGCCTGACGACCGTCAGGCGGCTCAAACATCGCCGTTTCCGACTCAAACACCCCCAAGTCGGCGGTCGTTCACGGATTCATGCGCTCAAATCAGCCGGAATAGCAGATTTTTCAAGGCGCTTTCTCGTTCTGGTCGTCATTCCAGAGGCGATTCCCTATCACACAATCCTTGCGGCAAGCTCAGAAGCTTCCGGACATCGCGCGCGAGTTTGGGAGACTGCGAAATGGATTGGTGATCGCCGTCCAAGACGCGGAGCGTGACCGCGCCGCAAGCACGCCAACCTTGTGGATCGGCGCCGCGACGGTAGGGGGTGTCGCTCAACGTGTCGCGCGCCCACCAGACATGCAGGGGCGCCGTCACGGGCGGCAAGCTGAAATTCCGCATCAGGCGATGGGCGCTCATGAAGAATCGCATCTGCAAGGCTTGAAGGTCGCGGGGGCGATCACGCGCGTCCGGCAAGGTGGCGCGGAACCAGTCAAGCACGCGGTCCGCGCGCCGCTCAGCGGGCAGCGCCGCAAGCTCCCGTTCCAGCTCTTGGCAGGATTCCCGGTGTCGGTCGAGCAAGACGCGTTGAATCCGACCGTCGAGGCAAGCGATGTAGGGGGTGGACAGCGGCAGATCCGGCAGGTTGAGCGCGCCCGCCTGAACATCGGTTCGGGAATCCACCAAGCCAACCCATGACACGGTTGCGCCCGCCGCCTCCAACCGGGCCGCCACCGCCACCGCCAACCAGGCGCCGAAGGACCAGCCGAGCAATCGGTAGGGGCCGTTGGGTTGCCGCTCCCGGATCAGGTCGGCGTACAGCGTGGCCAGCGCGTCGATGGACTCCGGTTCGGCGTCCGGGTCGGACAGTTGGGGCGATTGCAGGGCGAGAATGGCGATGTCCGGGGGCAGCGACTGGGCCAGCGTCGTGTAGGCGCGCGCATGGCCGCCCGCCGGATGGAACAGGAACAGGGGCGGAATCGACGGATCGGCCTCGGCGCGCGCGGCGCGCAGCGTGACCAGCGTGGCGCTGTCCCGCCGCTCCGCCGCGCGCAATTCCGCCGCCAACCCCGCCAGGGTTGGGTGCTGGAAGGGCAGGGTGAAGGGAATTGGCAGCTCCAACCGCTCGCGCACGGCGGCGACGAGGCGCGTGGCGGTGAGGGAGTTTCCGCCCAGCGCGAAGAAATCATCGTCGCGGGCGACGTCCTGAACGCCGAGAAGGTCTTGCC
>NZ_JBMDKF010000039.1:0-37409 GCF_057809575.1 Azospirillum sp. FG154
ACTCCTGACCCTCAGATTCGTAGTCTGATGCTCTATCCAGCTGAGCTACGGGCGCCTTGTCCAACCGTGTCTCGAACGCCGTCGGCGTCGAGGCGCGCAACCTACTCAAATCCATCGGGCCGCGCAAGCCCTTCTCTGAAAGAATTTCGTCACCGACGACAGACGCCGCCAACACGCGAAACTCTCTCTCAAAACAACGAAGGCCGCCCAAAGGCGGCCTTGTCGTCGTGTGCGGAGTGTTTCAGGTGGCGCGCCCGAAGAGATTCGAACTCCTGACCCTCAGATTCGTAGTCTGATGCTCTATCCAGCTGAGCTACGGGCGCATACCTGAACCATCACACGTCCCAACGTCGGCGGAGGCCGTCGGCGTCGAGGCGCGCAACCTACTCAAAAGCCGTCCGACCCGCAAGAGCTTTTTTTGTCCATTTTCGTGACCGCCGCCTGGATTGCCCGCCCCGCCCGCCTGCGATATACAGGGTTCACCTGTTTTTGGAGTGTCCATCCCGTGGCCGAAGCCCCCTTCAACAAGCATTTCCCGGTGTCCTGGGAAGAAATGCACCGCAACGCCAAGGCGCTGGCTTGGCGTTTGATCGACAAAGGCCCGTGGAAGGGCATCATCGCCATCACGCGCGGTGGTCTGGTGCCCGCCGCGATCATCGCGCGCGAGCTGGAAATCCGCATGATCGACACCGTTTGCGTGTCCAGCTACGACCACCAGAACCAGCGTGAGGCGATGGTCCTGAAGGGGACCGAAGGCTCCAACGCCGGGGATGGCGAGGGCTGGCTCATCATTGACGATCTGGTGGACACCGGAAAGACGGCGGTGATCGTGCGCAAGATGCTGCCCAAGGCGCATTTCGCCACCGTCTACGCCAAGCCCGCCGGGCGCCCGCTGGTCGACACCTTCATCACCGAGGTCAGCCAGGACACCTGGATTCACTTCCCCTGGGACATCGAACTGCAATTTTCCCAACCGATCGCCAAGCAGCGCAACAACGGCTGATCGCGCCACGAGCCGCATCAGGGCTGGCCCACCCGAAGGGGGCTAACCCTGATCGACGGGCCTCGATTCGTTACGCCAAAATTAACCACCGCCATCGTTACATCGGCTGTACCGCGCCCGGCGCCCCACTGGGCCGGTCGAAACCGTTTTCAGCCCCTCCTTATTCCTTGCGTGACGCCCCGCGTATGACCGACGCCCCTCCAGACCCGTTGCGCGGCAAGATCGACGAGTTGGTCAACCGCCTGCCGTCCAGCCTTGTCTACAGTCTCTTGAGCGAAATCGAGGGGATGGACGGCGAGCCGACCGACCGCGTCCAGTTGGTCCGCCAATACGTCATTGAGTTTCTGAACCGCCAGCGCACCAACCGCGCCCGCCGCCTGTTCACCAACCTGTTTGAAACCTTCCTGATCGACGACGACGTGCTCTACCATTCCGGCGTCGCCATCCCCGGCATGGTCCAACGGGTTGACGCCGGAGCCTTGTGGGAACTGTTGAGCCGTGACTCCTTCCCCCTGTTGGCGGTGGAGGCGCAAGAGCTGCTCGACGAAATGGCGCGCGGCGAGGTCATCGACCGCGTGCTGAAATCGCCGGTCGCCATGGTCTTGCGCGAACGGATGCGGGTGGCGGCGATCAAGCATCTCGACACGCTGCTCGCCGCAAAGAAGACGACCGACGAGGCTCTGGCCGCCCTGTCGCGCAACCGGCCCCGCCGCACCCGCCTGATGTCGGGCTTCCTGGAAAAAACCCCGCCGGTCGAGATCGGCACGCTGCGCCTGATGCACGCCATCCTGACCGGGTCGGACGGGCCAATGAAGCTGGTCGCCGAACGGTTGGACGGCTTCGCCGCCAGCCCCCACGCCAGCGAGGCCGAACACAACCGCAAGGCGGACGCTCTGATCGACGCCACGGAGGCGCTGCGCGAACGCTGCGGCGACGAGGCGGCCAATCTGCTGCCGCTGTCGGTGCTGTCCGTCCACCGCAATTACGCCGTCATCGCCCTGTACATCCGGCAGAGCGGCGTCGATCCTGGACGCGGCGACGCGGTGACGGCGGCGTTGACCGGCCATTTCATCGGCGTCACCCGCGCCCTGACGGCGGCGCTGAACGTCATCCTGAAGCTGAACGAGCGGGTTCCCGGATCGGCCATCCGCCCCAGCGCCAAGGAAAAGGCACGGTTGGAAGCGCTGACCGAACGGTTGGTCGAGTTGAGCCACGCCGCCGCCACCGCTGGCCTGATGGAAGACCGCCGCAGCGAACCAGCCTTCCGCAACGCCTGGAGCAACGCCAGCAAGATCATCGGCGCGCGGGTCGCGGCGGTGGCGATGGAGCGGTCGGGCCAAGCGGCGGCGGCGCGGCGTCAGCCCGTGATCGACCACGCCGACGTGGTGTGGCTGGACCGTCTGCTGTGGCGCTGGCAAAGCATGACGCGGGATTTCGGTTTCGAGACCTATGATCTGGTCAAATGGCGCGACACCCTGCTGGAGGAGATGCGCGCCAACGTCGAAAAGGCGATGAAGTTCGAGGAGAACGACTCGCTGGACGAACGGATGGAGCATCTGCTGCGCGTCAACGAGCTGAGCGGCGTGTTCGGCCAGCGGGTCAGCGCCTGGATTCCCACCTTCAGCCAGAACATGACGACGCTGCTGTCGCATCGGCTGGAGCGGGTCCGCGACCGCAGCCCCGAAGAGCAGGCGATCATCGACGATCTGGTCGCCACCGCCCGCGCCGAGGTCGGCAAGTCGCGCTATTGGAAAAGCAACGAGTTGATGGACCTGATCGAGCTGTCCGACCGCGCCAGCCGCGCCGCCAGCTAAGGCAATCCGCTAAAGCAATCCGGACGAGCGATGGCGCGGGTCGAGCCAGTCGCGCAGGCCGTCGCCCAACAGGGTCAAGCCCAGCACGCTGAGCGCGATGGCGAGTCCCGGAAACACCGCCTGCAAGGGCGCGGTGAACAGGTGGGTTTGCGCGTCGCCCAGCATCTTGCCCCAGCTTGGGTTGGGCGGCTGAATCCCAAGGCCGAGGTAGCTGAGCGCCGCCTCGTTGACGATGGCGACGGCGAACAGAACCGTCGTCTGCACCACCACCACGCCCAGCACGTTGGGCAACACATGGACCAGCGTGACGGACAGCGGCCCGCGCCCCAGCGCCAGCGCGGCGCGGACGAACTCCCGCCGCCACACCGCCAGGGCCGCGCCGCGCGTCACCCGCGCCAGCACGGCGGCGTTGAACAGCCCCAGCGCGACCACGACGTTGACCGCCCCCGCCCCCAGAACGGCGGTCAGCAGAATGGCCGACAGCACGGCGGGAAAGGCGAAGACCAGATCGCCCAGCCGCGCCACCAGCTCGTCCCCCCAACGCCCCAGCGCCGCCGCCGCCAAGCCCAGCGGCACGCCCAGCGCCGCCCCCAGCCCGACCGCCGCCGCCGCGACGGCCAGCGAGTTGCGGGCGCCGACCATCAGCAGCGACAGCACGTCGCGCCCGAAATGGTCGGTGCCCAACCAGTTGGCGCCCCCCGGCGGGCGCAGCCGGGCGACCACCCGCACCGCACCGACCGGAAAGGGCGTCCACAGCAGCGACAGCAGCGCCGCCGCCAGCAGCAGCCCGACCAGGGCCAGCCCCAACCAGAAGGACCAGGGAAGCCGCCTCCTCATGAGGGAATGCCCCCTTTTTCCCTCTCCCGAATCGGGAGAGGGTGGCGCGAAGCGCCGGGTGAGGGGGCTGCAAGGATCACGGCGCGCCCCTTGGCGAACCCCTCACCCTCCCCACGCGCTGCGTGGGTCCCCTCCCTCTCCCGAGACGGGAGAGGGCCGCAGCGGCGCCGCCGCCTCACGACGCCACCTTGGGCCGGGGATCCGCCGCCGCGCAGGCGACGTCCACCAGGGCGTTGACCAGCACGACGAAAACCGCCAGCAGCGTGACCACCCCCTGAACCACGATCAAATCCCGCTGGCCGATGGCCTGATAGAGCAGCCGCCCCAGCCCCGGCAGGGTGAAGACATTCTCCACCACCACCGCCCCGGCGACCAGAAAGGACAGTTGCAGCCCCAGCACCGTCGCCACCGGCAGCAGCGCGTTGGGCAGGGCGTGGCGCAGCAGAACCGCCGTTCGCCCGACGCCCTTGGCCCGCGCGGTGCGGATGTGGTCCTCCCCCAGCGTGTCGAGGATCGCCGTGCGGGTGACGCGGGCCAGAATCGCCGCCTCGGGAATCGCCAGCGCCAGCGCGGGCAGGGTCAGGGCGCGCAGCGCGGGCAGCGCCCCGGCCTGCCACCCCGGAAAGCCCCCGGCGGGAAACCAGCCGAGCGTGACGGAAAAGACCAGGATCAACAGAATGGCGATCCAAAAGCTGGGCAGCGCCACGCCGATTTGCGCGAAGCCCAGCACCGCCCAATCGCCGCCGCGCCCGCGCCGCGCCGCCGCCAGCAGCCCCAGCGGAACGCCGCCGCCGTGCTCAGCGCCAGGGACAGCAGCGCCAGCGGCAGAGTCACCGCCAGCCGCTCCGCCACCAGATCGGCGACGGGCCGGGCGTAGGTCAGGCTGACGCCGAGATCGCCGCGCAGCAGCCCGCCGACCCAGCGCAGATAGCGTTCGACCGGCGGGCGGTCCAAGCCCATCTGGGCGCGCAGGGCGGCCAGCGTGTCGGCCTGCGCGTTGACGCCCAGCATCAACTGGGCCGGATCGCCCGGCACAAGCTCCAGCACGGCGAAGACGACGATGGTCGCCAGCCACGCCGTCAGCGCCAGAGTCAGCGACCGGCGCAGGGCGAAGGCCAGCACGCCGCGATCCCTCCCGCTTTCCCGATCACCGCCCCCTCATTTCCACGTCACGCCGGTGACGTCGTTGGCCTGGATCGGGCGGTTGACCCACAGGCCGCTGATCTTCGCGTTCTGCACGGTGACGGACGGCAGCATGAACAGGAAGCCGTTGACCGCGTCCTCGGCCAACAGCCGCTGTTGCTGGCCATAAAGCGCGTTGCGCGCCGCCGGATCCTGGGTGCGGTTCAGCTCCTCCTCCAGCCGGACGAACGCCGGGCTGCGGTAGTTGAAGTAGTAGGAATCGCGGGCGTAGACGTCGATGTCCAGCGGCTCGGTGTGGGCGATCATGGTCAGGTCGTAATCCTTGCCCTTGAACACTGTCTCCAGCCAGGACGCCCATTCCATCGGCTCGATGGTCAACCGGATTCCCACCTCGGCCAGCAGCGCGGCGACCAGCTCGCCGCCGCGCCGGGCGTAGGGCGGCGGCGGCAGGCGCAGGGTGGCGTCGAAGCCGTTCGGATAGCCCGCCTCCGCCAACAGCGCCTTCGCCTTGGCCGGGTCATAGGGGTACAGGCCGGTCAGATCGACGTAACCGGCGCGGTGCGGCGGAAAATGGCTGCCGATGGGAACGCCGTTGCCGTAGAGAACCCCGTCGATCAACGTCTTGCGGTCGATGGCGTGGGCCATGGCGCGGCGCACCCGCACATCGTCGAAGGGTTTGCGGGCGTTGTTGGTGGAGAGCAGGGTTTCGCCCTCCGTCGTGCCGACGGTGACGGCGAATTTCGGGTCGTTGCGGAATTCGCCCAGCGCCTCGAACGCGTTGAACTGGACGAAGGCGTCGACGTCCCCCGCCTTCAGCGAGGCGATTTGCGCCGCCGCGTCGCTGATGAAGCGGAAGGACACCCGCTCCAGCGCCGGTTTCGGCCCGTCATAGTCCGGGTTGCGGGTCAGCACGACACGGTCGCCCGCCGCCCAGCGGTCGAATTTGAAGGGGCCGGTGCCGATCGGCTTTTGCTTGTTGGTCGCCGCGCTGGTCGGCGACACGATGGCGGCGTCGCCCGCCGCCATGTGGAAGAGGAACAGCCCGTCGGGCCGCGACAGGGTGACGACCACCGTTCGCGGATCGGGCGTTTCGACCGAGGCGATGGCGGCGAAATAGCCCTTCTGCCCGTTGACCGAGTCCGCCCCGCGCGCCCGGTCCAGCGAGAATTTCACCGCCGCCGCGTCGCCCGGCGCGCCATCGTGGAATTTGGCGTTGGGGCGCAGGGTGAAGCGGTAGGTCTTGCCGTCGTCCGCCACCGTCCAGCCTTCGGCCAGACCGGGAACCAGCGCGCCGCTGGAATCGACGCGGACCAGCGATTCAAACAGATTGGCGTAGGTGACTTCCTTGATGGCGGCGGCGGCCCCGGCGGTGGGGTCGAGGTGCGGCGGCTCCAACTGCATGCCGACCACCAGATCCGTGCGGGCCTGCGCCCAGGCGGCGCCCCCGCCAACCAGGGCCAGCGCGAAAACCCCCGTGGCCACGGCCAGGCGCCGCGCGCGGTTCATCATCATGGCGATCACTCCCCCGTTTGTTCGTTGCCGCGATGATGCGGCGCAGCGCGACCAAGCGCAAGTCGGCGCGGGCGGGCGGGCGCCGATGAAACAGGGCGCGCGACGGATGAAACAGGGGCGGTCGGCGGCGTCGCGGCGGCCGATCCGGCGGCGAACGGCGATTTTCTAAATGATCGCAATGGGTTGCGCTGGTTTCGGCGCGATGGACGCCGGGGCGCTGCGGCGGGCGAATGGAACGTTTGAAACGCTGTGAAACAGTTTTCCCGGCCCTGTTCACCTGTTCAATCCAGGCCGCTGCCCTCTCCCTTTGGGAGAGGGAGGGGACCCACAAAGTGGGGAGGGTGAGGGGTTGCCCAAGAGACCAAAACTGTCGGTTCCTTGGATCACCCCTCACCCTTCCCACCGCTTCGCGGCGGGTCCCTTCCCTCTCCCAAAGGGAGAGGGCCAGTTCAACGCCAAAGGCGGCCAACCTTGGGACAGTGGGCGGGCTGGGGGCGTGGGGCATGGGGAAACCGTGAGAAATTGGGCTATCATTCCTAACTCGCCGCGCAACCTCCGGCAACGGCGCGGTGAACATCGGTGGGGGGCTGGGGTTGCGCCAGCCCGTCGATTTCGGCCAGCAGTTCGGACGCCCGCGCGTCCACAGCGGCGCGCTCGTCCTTGGACATCGCGGCGAGGATGTCGTCAAACGGGATCGTAGTCGTCATGCTGTGGCGTCCTTCCGGTTAGAATGAGGATCGCCCTGCCGGACGTCGGCGGCGGCGCTCAAAGTCTCACGACAGCCTTGCGCCGACGGGCACCCCCGGCGCTCGCCCGACCTTTGTCCGTCGGTTCCCTGTCCTCAGGAGAGGAAGCGAGGACGCAGTGGAACGCGCCGTCCCTCAGACGCCCGCTGCCGCCCCGCGCAGGCGGGCGAGTTGCTGACGCGCGGTCTCCGCATGCGGGCTTTCGATGGCGACAAAGATTGCCAACGCCCGTTCAGCGGTGGCAATTGCTGTGGCAGCATCACCCAATTCGGCATGCAAGCATGCAAGATTGCCGAGGCGGCAGCCCGCTCCGTACCAGTCCCCGATCTCCAGCGCGATGGAGAGAGCTTTGATGTAAAACTCGGAGGCGCGCTGCGTCTCGCCTAAAATGGTGTGCGCGCTGCCCAGATTATTGAGGGCCTGTCCCTCTCCGCGTCGGTCTCCGATCTCCCGGATGATAACGAGTGCCTGTTGGTGAAAGTTAATGGCGCGTCGTGTTTCACCTAAGTCGGCATAGGCGATGCCCAAATTAGCAAGACTAGCTCCCTCGCAGCGCCGAGCCTTGGTCCTGCGGAAAATAATGAGGGCTTGTTGGTGAAGCTTGATAGCTCGTCGTACCTTGCCCAAAGTGAGGCTGGAGACGCCTAAATTGCCGAGGATAATTCCCTCGTGTTTCCGATCTCCAATCTTGCGGAAGATCACGAGAGCCGACTTATAAAACCCAATTGCGCGTTGTATGTCGCCTGATGCAGCGTAGGCTAAGCCCAAATTGCCAAGGTGGCTCGCGGCAAGACTTAGATCACATATTTGGTGCGCAGCGGCAGCGGCGGCGGTCAACCAAACGATGAGTTTTCGATGAGGCAAACGCAGGCTAAGAACATCCGGCCCGGCACCGGGCAGCCGGGCGGCGACCTGTTGCGCCATTGGGTCGCTTTCCGTTCGGTCAATGGCCCAGGCAACGGCGGTAGCGATGTTGCTGGACTCGGCGTCGTAACGGGCTAACCCAACGACCACTCCGTCTTGACCGCTCAGATAGAGGTCGTTCGCCTCCTTCAACACCCCGATAAAATGCGCTGCAAAGCGGCCCTCCGCCGCCGCGAGGCGGGCGGTGGTTCCCGGCGCGGGGTCTTGGGTGGGTTCTGCGGCGAACAGGTTGCGGGCCAGCGCGCGCATCAAATCGTGCAGGCGGTAGCGGCTCGTGTCCTTGTCGAACAGCAGCAGGGAGCGGGCAAGCAGGGCGCGCAGCGTCGGCGCGGCGTCCGTTTCGGCGATTTCCCACAGCGCCGCCGCCGTGGCGCGGTCGAAATCGGCGGGGGTGACGCTCAGGATTTGCCAGCGGGCGGCCAGGGCGGGATCCTGGTCGATCAGGCGGCGCAGGCTGTGGTTCAGCACGGCGGCGACGTTGGCGCTGGCGTCGCCGTCGATGGTCAGCCGTTGCGGGCGGGCGGCCTCGTCCGCCAATTCGATGAGATAGTCGGGCAAGGTCAGATCGTCGGCGGCGGCCAGCGTCGATCCGGCGACGCGCAGGGCCAGCGGCAAGCGTCCGCAGAGGTCGGCCAAGCGGGTCCAGTCGGCGTCCGTCCCCGGCGCGTTCGGGGCGAACCGTCGCAGCAGGGCCGCCGACTCGTCCAACGACAGCAGGCCGAGCGTCAGCGGCGGCGGGCACCCCGGCGGCTGCACCAGCGTCCGCGCGGTGATGATGGCGCCGCAGCGGGGCGGCGGGATCAAATCGCGGATCTGGTCGGCGTCGGCGGCGTTGTCCAGCAGGATCAACGCCCGCTTGCCGGTCAGCTTGGCGCGGTAGATGGCGCGGGCCTGGGCGACATCGTCCAGCGGCGGCGTTTCGGGGCGAAAGGCGCGGATGACCCGCAGCATCGCGTCCAGCGGCGCGGTGGGGGCGCCGACGCCATGGCCGTTGAGATCGACGACGATCTGCCCATCGGGGTAACGTTGGGTCAGTCGCCGGGCGGCGTGCTGGGCCAGCGTGGTCTTGCCCACCCCGCCCATGCCGCGCAACGCCGTGATCGCCACCGTCGCGCCGTCGTCGCGGTCCAGCGCCGCCGCCAGTTCCGCCAACTCCGCCGCCCGCCCGGTGAACTCCGGCAAATCCCCCGGCAGTTGTTGGCAGGCGCCGGGCGGGGCGGCTGGGGCGGGGAGGATGTATGTTGGGTTGATGATGGCGTTGTTGGCGTTTCCACCGACGCCAACGGCCCCTTGACCACCGACCTCCACCCGGTTCCCGGGGGGTGTCATTTTTTCTCCAAGGCGGTGGTGATTCGCGCGCCGTTCGCGTTGCCGCCAATCGCCACAGCCCCGGCCCCCGACGCGATGACCGTGTTGCCGCCCGTGCCGTCGGCCAACGCGGCGGCGACCTTTTCCAGCAGGTCGGCGTTTCGTTTCAGCAGGCCGGTGATGGCGTCGTCGAGTTCGTTGCGGGCGTCTTCGTCGTCGGGCGTCGCGGCAAGCTGTTTGGCTTTCGCCAGAACCGTGTCGCCTTTGGGCGCGCTGGTCAGCAGGCCCAACACCGCTTTCGCCTTGGTGAGCGCGTCGCCGAGGATGAGCTTGCCAACCTCATTCGCGCCGCCTTCCACGATCATCGGCAGCAGCGGCGACAGCAGGGTTGTGGCTTGAGCGGCGATTGTCACGGCGTCCATCCTGGCGTTTCCCCCGCGCTTTGTTCCCGTAGGAGTGGAAGCGTAGCAGGGAGATGCGGCGGATTGGAGAGGAAAAGCGGCGCGGCGCGCGGGCAAACAAAAACCCCGTCGCGGGCGGCGACGGGGTTGTTGGACCCGCAGGGATGCGGAAGGGCGTTACAGCGCGCCTTCGACCCACTGGAACAGCGCGCCCTTGGGCAGCGCGCCGATCTTGGTGCCGGCGACGACGCCGTCCTTGAACAGCATCAGCGTCGGAATGCCGCGCACGCCGTATTTGGTCGGGGTGTTGGGGTTCTCGTCGATGTTCAGCTTCACGACGGTCACGACGCCCTGCTTCTCGGCGGCCAGCTCGTCCAGCGCCGGGGCGATCATCTTGCAGGGACCGCACCATTCCGCCCAGAAATCGACCAGGACCGGACCCGACGCCTTCAGGACGTCCTGCTCGAAGCTGTCGTCCGTAACCTTCATGGTGCTGCTCATGTGACCTCGTGCCTGAATTCAGGGGCGCCGCAATCCCGCGAGCGCGGGTCGGGACCTCCACCCCTGTCTGTGGAATTGAGCAAAATGTAGGGCGTACCGCCCATGCCGGTCAAGTGACCCCATTTTGTCACACCGGGGCCGGGCGGTCACGCCGCCGCGCCGGGGCCGAATTCCACCACGTCCAGCAGGTCGGGCGGCAGCTCCATGATGAACGGACCATCGGTCCACAACAGCGCGCAACGCACGTCCTTGCCCGGATAGACCGCGCGCAGCGCGGCGCGGTAGGCGGCCATCTGGCGGCGGTAAACCGATGGAACATCATCCAAAACGCGCGGCGGCGGGCGGTTGGTCTTGTAATCGACGATCCACACCGCGTCGCCGCGCACCGCCAGACGGTCGATTCGCCCGGCCAGCGCCCGCCCGCCGACGACGCCGACCAGAGGGACCTCCGCCTTCGATCCCGCGCCGAACAGATGCGCGAAGTCCGCATGGCTCAACACCGCCAACGTCTCCGCCGCGATGGCCGCGCGCTGCGCCGCGTCCAGCTTGTGGGCCGGGCGCTCCAGAAAGCGATGGCAGGCGGCGGCGCGGGCGCCCTCCTCCAGCTCCGGCAGGGTTTGCAACAGCCGGTGGACCAGCAGGCCGCGTTTGAAGCGCTGGCCGTCGTCGTCGCCCAGGGGGGAGCGCACCGCCGGTTCCTCCCCGTCCGGGCGCGAGGGGGTGAGCGGGCGCGACGGCTCCGGCTCGGTCGGCGCGGGCGCGGTCAGCCAGGGGGGGGAGCCGGGATCGGCGGCGGCGTCCGCCTCGGCGGTCGGCGGGGGGACCGGCGCGGTCTGCGGCCCGTCGAGCCGCCAGCCCTCGCCGCTCCAGCCCTGCGGGCCGAGGTCGGTCGTGTCGAAGGCCAGCGGTTGGCCGACCGTGCGCAGCGCCGCCTCGGTCAAGCGGTGCCAGCAGCTTTCCGACGGCTCGCGGCGGCCCTGATAGCCGCAGACATAGAGGCGGTCCTCCGCGCGGGTCAGGGCGACGTAGAGCAGGCGGCGGTATTCCTGGTCGCGCCGCTGGTTGGCCCGCGCGCGGGCCTGCGCGCTCACGCCATCCTCCTGCGACCGGCGGGCGGCGAAGAGCGGGACGGGGCAGTGCGCGTCCGGCCACAGGATCGCCGGGCTTTGCGTCGGGCTGCCCATGGTGTCGGGCAGGAAGACGATGGGGGCCTGCAAGCCTTTGGAGCCGTGGACCGTCATGATCCGCACCATGCCGCCGCCCTGCTCCAGCTCGCGCTTGATCTCCGCCTCGCTGGCGGCCATCCAGGCTAGGAAATTTTGCAGGGAGGGCGGCTCGGCGCGCTCGAACGCCAGACAGGTGGCGAGGAACTCGTCCAACGGATCCTGCGCGTCCGGCCCCAGCCGTTTCAGGATGGCGCGGCGGCCCGACCGGGTGTCGGCGGGGCAAGGCCGGTTCAGCAGCCCGGCGAACAGCTCGTAGGGGGCGGAAAAGTCGGTGCGGGCCAGCAGATCGCCCAGATAGCGCCGGGCCGGGCGGAAGGCCGCGTCCTGCTCCGCCCGCGCCACCAGCGCCCGCCACAGCGTTCCGCGCCTTCCATGAGACAGCGTGAACAGCTCCTCCTCCGTCAGGCCGATCAGCGGGCCTTTCAGCAGGGTGGCCAGCGTCAGATCGTCGTCGGGCAGCAGCAGGAAATCGGCCAGCGCCATCAGATCCATGACGGCCAATTGTTCGGTCAGCACCATGCGGTCGACGCCCGCCACCGGCACGCCGCGCTCCTTCAGCGCGCGCACCAGTTCGGTGACGAAATCGGTGCGGCGGCGGACCAGAACCATGATGTCGCCGGGGCGGATCGGGCGGCCCTTGGCCTCCAGCCGCTCGCCGCGCGCCAGCCAACCGGCGACGGTTCCGGCCAGCACGGCGGCCAGCCGGGCCGACGGCGAATCGGCGGCCTCGCGCGCCACCGGCGGCGCCCAGGCCGGGCTGTCCACCGCCTCAACGGGTTTCACCGGCGGCCACAGCTCCACCCGCCCGCCCTGCCCCTGGCGGTAGGCGCGGTGGCGAATGACCGGGCTGGCGTCCGACGCCACGCCGTCGCGCGCCGCGTCCAGGGCGAACACCGCGTCCACCGCCTCCAGCACGGCGGCGGTGGAGCGAAAGGAAATGTCGAGATCGACCGCCGCCCACAGCCGATCCGCCGCCTCCGCCCGCTCCTGGAAATGGCGGCGCATCCGGGCGAATTCGGCGGGGTCGGCGCGCTGGAAGCTGAAGATCGACTGTTTTTCGTCGCCCACGGCGAAGACGGTGCGCAGCGTCCCATCCTCCCCGCGCGCGTCCAGCCCGGCGAAGAACTCCTCGGCCAACGCCTCGACGATCGTCCATTGCTCGGGGTTGGTGTCCTGCGCCTCGTCGATCAGGATGTGGTCGAGGCCGCCGTCGAGCTTGTAGAGCACCCAGGGCGTCGCCGGAACGCCGTCGTCGCCGTGCAGCAGCCGGTTGGCCGACAGAATCAGATCGTCGTAATCCAGCAGCGCCCGCCCGGTCTTGCGCGCCCGGTAGGCGTCGAGCATCGCTTCGCCCAGCGTCAGCAGCGCGGCGGTGGAGGCGGCGACGCCCGCCGCCTTGATCCGCTCGGCGACGCCGACCAGCCGTTCGGCCTCCTCCAGCAGATCCGCCGGGGCCAGCGGCGCGGCCTTCGCCGCCTTTTGGGTGATGAGGGTTTTGCGCGGCGTTCCCTCCGCCGTCAGATACTGGCGCTGATAGGCGGCGAATCCGGCGATCCGGCGGGACTCGTCGGCGTCGAGCCAGCGCTGAATCGCGATCCCGCGCTCTTGATCGGCGGCGCTGCCGGTCGCCAGCGCGGCGCAGGCGGCGCGCAAGGCCGGGACGTCCGCCGCGTCGTCGGCGCAGGCCGCCGCCAGCACCGACAATCCCGTCGTGCCGGGGGCGACGGCGAGCGTGCGGTGAACGGCGTCGATCAAGCCGTCCAACCCGGCGAAGACGCCGGACAGGCGTTGCAACTGCCCGCGCTCGCTGGTCAGGGTGGCGAGCAGGCTGGCGAAATCCTCCGCGTTCAGATCGGCGGTCAGCCGCGCCATCGCCCGGCCCAGCGGGCTGTCCGGGGCCATGCGCCCGGCGTGCAGCACCTGGTCGCGCGCCTCGGTCAGCAGACCGGCGGCGGTGCGGTCGTCCATCACCTCGAAATGCGGGGCGAGCTTGGCCTCCAGCGGGAAGCGGCGCAGCAGCGATTGGCAAAAGGCGTGGATGGTCTGGATCTTCATGCCGCCCGGGCAATCGACCACCTGGGCGAACAGACGGCGGGCGTTGATCCGGGTTTCCCGGCTGGGCCGCTCGCCGCACAGCGCCGCGAGCTGGTCCTCCAGCGCGTCGTCGGGCAGCGTCGCCCAATCGCCCAGCGTGCGGTTGACCCGGTTGGCCATCTCCGCCGCCGCCGCCTTGGTGAAGGTCAGGCACAGGATGCGGGCGGGCGGCGTTCCGGCCAGCATCTGGCGCAGCACCCGGTCGGTCAGAACCTTCGTCTTCCCCGACCCGGCGGACGCCCCCACCCACACCGACGCCGCCGGATTCGACGCCCGGCGCTGCGCGACGTTGGGATCGGGGGGAAGAACGCGGGGGGCGGAGTCGGTCAGCGACATGGGAGGCTCGGCATCCAGATCCGGGAACGGGCCGGATCGTCCTTCACATCCCCACCGCAGGACAAGCGCAAACGGTCAAGGAGCGGACAAAGCCGGGTCGCCGGACTCGTCGTCAGCCGCGATCACGCCGCCGCGCCGGGCCTCATACCTCTTGTGGCGCGCGGCGATTTCCGCGTCGCCGTAATCGCCGTCCACGACATCGGCGGCGTCAACCGACGCGCGCGCCCCGGCCCCGCCGAGGCCGTCGATGGCCGCAATGCTCTCAAACCAGCGCTCGCGCGGGATCTTCGCCCCGACAAACCGCGAAAGATACTGGTCGAGAGCGTGGTCCTTCGGGCTGTCGATTTCGCGGCTCAAGGCGGCGAGATAGTCGGCCTTCGACGTGTCGCCCCAATTCACGGAAAAGTCGGCCCTGGCGCACAGTTCGGAATGGACGATCAGCATGGTCCGCCCGTTTCCGTCAAGGAAAGGATGGCCATAGGCGAACAGCCCCATCACCTCGCCAAGCGAGCGCCG
Organism: Azospirillum sp. FG154; assembly: GCF_057809575.1. Lineage (NCBI taxonomy): Bacteria > Pseudomonadati > Pseudomonadota > Alphaproteobacteria > Rhodospirillales > Azospirillaceae > Azospirillum > Azospirillum sp. FG154. The sequence continues at coordinate 14,362 of NZ_JBMDKF010000039.1, forward strand.
CATGGCGCCGGACTGCCCGATTCTCAGACCTTCTGAAACGGCCAGGGCGGCGTGTCTGGGGTGGCTGAACAACACGGACGCTTTCCTCACCGCGATGGTGGGGGCGACCTCCGCCCGGTCCCGACCGGCCCATGGGTAAAAATCAGAAAACAGGATTTCATGCACTTTCAGAAAGTGCCTGTATTCGATGCTGTCGATCTTTGAAAGATAAACCATGGCGTCGATGAGGTTCGCGCGAAAGACCTCGTGCTCAATCTGCTTGATAATTTTTTCGTCTTTGAGACCCTGCGTGTTCCTGAGATATCCGGCAACCTCAAAGTCGCAAAATGGATCGAACACTGTATTTGTCTTTCTTGACCAGATGACGCGACAGCAACGCCACCATCTGGGAGCCGGTTATAGCCCCCGCGCGCTTGAGCGCGACCAGAAGGTCGTTCGTGTCATCGCGCAGGATTTTGTCGCCAGCCAGCCGGGTGACGCTCTCCGCCCAAGCGTCGGCGTAGGTTCGCTCGTACGAGACGCCATGCTTTTTCGCGATGTCATTGGCGATCGCGCGGACGCTTCGCGGGAATTTTCCGTGTCTGCCCGCCTTGATGGCGTTGACCTTGACCACGTATTTCATCGCGCCATTCTACTCCCCATCCCCATCGCCGCCCAGCGACCATTCCTGAACGCGGGCGAGGTGGGCGTAGTCGGTGTAGCGGGGGGCCATGGCCGGGCGCGGGCGGGAGCGGTAGGGGGTGGCCGGGTCGTCGAACTGGCGGATCAGCTCTTCCAGACCGGCGCGGGCCTCGGCGGCCAGGGCGGCGGGGTCGCCCTTGACCGGCTTGACCTCGCCCGGCGGGTCGCCGCCCGCCAGACGCCAGAAGGCCAGCTCCGCCACCGCGCCCGCCGCGACGTCGCGGAAGCCGCCCGCCTCGACCATCGCGGCTTCCAGCGGCAATTGCGGGGCGAAGCCCAGGGCGACCTCGCGCGTCGAGGGCGGCGTGCCGGTCTTGTAGTCGATCACCACCAGCCCGTCGGGGCCGCGATCAATCCGGTCGGCCTTGGCGGTCAGGGTGAAGGGGCCGCCCGGCCCTGGCAGGATCAAGCTTCCCGTCACCTCGGTCGCCAGCGTCCGCCACTGCGGGCGGCGCTCGCGCTCCAGCGCGATGAACCAGGCGGCGACCCGCTCGAAACGCGGCCACCAGAAGGCCCAGACGTCGGGGTGGCCGCGCAGCAGCGGGCCAAAGGCCTCGGCCCCGATGGCGAGCAGCCGGGACAGCGCGTCGGGCGGCAGCGCGTCGGGGAAGGCGCGGACGAAGGCGTCAAGCGCGGCGTGGATGATCTGGCCGCGATCCGCCGCGCCGGGATCGGCGGCGATGGGATCCAGCTTGCTCAACCCCAGCACATAGCGGGCGTAGATCGCGTAAGGATCGCGCATCCAGGTTTCCACCGCCGTCACCGACAGGCGGCGCGGGCGGGCGGCCAGCGGCGGGCGCGGTTCGGGGGCGGCGACGGGCTGCACGCGGTCCGGCTCGTCCAGCCGCCGCGCCCAGGTCAGCCAACCGGCGCCCCGCTCCTCGATCCGCCCGCTGAGTTTCAGCGCCTTCAAGACGGTTTCCAGCCGCAGCAGCCAGCGCGACGGCACGGTCGGCGTGCCGTCCACCCGCGCGGCGCGGGTCAACACCACCTCCGGCGCGCCGCAGGCGTGGGCGAAGTCGTGGGCCGACATGCCGACCAGCCGTTCCGGGCTGGGCAGGCCGAAATCGCGGCGCATCGGGCGCGACATCCAGGGATCCGCCGCCGGGTTGGGCGGCCATGTCCCCTCGTTCAAGCCGCCCAGAATGGTCAGGTCGAGATGCTGGAGCCGCGCCTCCATCGGCCCCAGGATGAACAGGCGCGGGTGCAGGCCGAAGCGCGGACGCACCGCCCGTGCGCTCATCAGCGCGTCGAGCAGGGCCGGGTAATCGCTGGCGGGCAGGGCGGGAAAGCCTTCGGCGGCGTCGAGCAGATCATGGACGAAGCGGGCGGCCTCCTCCCCGTCCTCCTGCCGCCAGAGCCGTCGCGGTCCTTCGGATTCATGGTCGGCGGCCAGCGTTTCGGCGAAGGCGACGTGGGCGCGCAGCAGGTCGGCCAGGGGCGTTTCGCCGCGCATCGCCGCCAGAAACGGGGCGGCGCGCCGTTCCAGATCGTCCAGCCAGTCGCGCAGGATCGCCGGTTGCTCGTCATGGTCGAAACGAACCGCCTGGTCGAGCGCGGCGCGCACCCCGGCGAACCCCTCCGCCGGGCGGGGGCCGCGCAAGGCCACCCGCTCCAACGCGCGGGCGGCGGCGCGGAAATCCGCCGAGTCGCGCCCGCCCGCCGCCATCGGGTGCTTGGCCAGCGCCAGCAGGGCCAGCGGGTGGACGCGGGTCGCCGCCAGCTCCGCCGTCATCCGCAGATAGGTGCCGACGGCGGTGTGGGCCAGCGGTTGCCCGCCGGAGTCGTTGACCGCGATGCCCCAGCGGCTGAGCGCCATGGCGACCCGGCGGGCCAGATTGCGGTCCAGCGTGATGAGCGCCGCCGTCTTTTGCGGGGTTTCCAGCGCGTGGCGCATCAGCAGGGCGATGGCCTGCGCCTCCTCCTCCGACGTGGCGGCGTCGATGCGGGTCAGGCCGTCCAGCGCGTCCGCGTCAAAACCCGATTCGGAACGCTCCGGCTGGTCGGCGTCCAGTTGCCGCCAGCCGTCGGTCGTCGCGGCGGGGCGCAGCGCTTCGGCGATCAGGCGGGCGCGGCCGCCGCGCGGTTCCGGCGCGTCGGTCCAGGGGCGGACCTCCGCCCGCGTCACGCCCAGGGCGCCGATCAGATGGGACAGGCCGTGCTGGGGGTGGGCCTCGTCCCCCTCGATGGCCTGCCAGACGGTTTCGTCGGCGCGCTGGTCCAGGCCGGGCAGCACCACCGCGCCTTGCGGCAGCCGGGCGACGACCCCCAACAGATCGGTGGCCGCGGGAATCGAGCCGGTGGACCCGGCGGCGATGACCAGCCCACGGGGCGGGGCCGCGCGCCACAGCGCGGCTTGGGTTTCCAGCGCCAGATTGCGGCGGCGGGCCGGATCGCATTCGTTGGTCGCGCCCAGGATGGCGGGCCAGACCTCGGTGACGATGGTCAGGAATTTCAGCGTGGTTTGCCAATGCTCGGCGTAATCGGCGGGGACCAGGGAGTCGAGCCGGTCGAAGCCGATCCGCTCGGTCCACACCGCGTCGATCAACCGCCCCAGATCGGCCCCCAGCCGCACCGCCTGCGCCGTCGTCGCCGACATCCCCTCGGCGCTCAGGATCAGGCGGGCCAGAGTCATTTGCCGGTTCAGCGCCGACATCGCCCCCGGCAGGTCGAGCGGAACGCCGGGCAACTCCTCGTCGGTCAGGCTGAGGTCGCCCGCGTCCAATTCCCCCAGCGGGCTGAGGCGCGGCAGCAGAGTCGGCTGCCCGCCTGACCGCCGCAGAAAAGCCTGCTGCAAGGAGCGGCAGGCGCGGCGGGTCGGCAGCAGGACCGTCGCCTCGGCCAGCGCCAGCGGGTCGTCCCCCACCCGCGCCACGATGCCCTCCGCCAACTGATCGACGAAGGGCGCGCCGGACGGGATGCTGTAGACCTTGGGCGCGGCGGCGGTCATCGGGGAGCCTTCGGGGCTGAGAACAGAATCCGTGGGCGAATCAGTGGGCGACGGCGCGGACGCCGCCGATGGCCAGCAGTTCCTCGCACTCCGTCAAACCGTCCGGCGTGCCGATGTGGAACCACAGGCCGTCATGGGCGACGCCGTACAGACGTCCGGCCTCTTGCGCGCGGTCCCAAATCAGGTTGGTGGAAAAGGCGCCGTCGGGGGTGTCTTGCGCGAACAGCTCCGGCTTGACGATCTGCACCCCGGCGAAGACGAAGGGCGACAGCTCGCTCTCGCCGCGCCGGGTCAGACGGCCCAACGGATCCATGTGGTAGTCGCCCGGCCCCTCATAGCCCGCCGATTTGGTCGTCGCCATCATCAGCAGCAGGGCGTCCATCGTCTCGGGATCCCAGAAGGCGGCCAGCCGCTTCAAGGCCGGGGTCGGGCCGTCCAGCCACAGGATGTCGGCGTTCACCGTCAGGATCGGCGCGTCGCCCAACAGCGGCAGGGCGTGTTTGATTCCGCCGCCGGTCTCCAAAATCCGCTTTTCCGGCGAGGCGACGATGGTCGGCGCGCGGCGGTCGGCCAGATGATCGACGATCATGCCGCCCAGATAATGGGTGTTCACCACCGCCGTGGCGACGCCCGAGGCGGCCAGCCGGTCGAGCGCGTGGTCGAGCAGCGGCTTGCCCAAAATCGGGATCAACGGCTTGGGCCGGTCCAGCGTCAGCGGGCGCATGCGCAGGCCAAGACCGGCGGCCAGCACCATGGCAGTTTTCGGAATCGAAACGGGGGTGGTCATGTCAGGTCGTCTCCGGAACGACAAAATCAGCGCGGGTTCCCGGCGGCAGGCGGCGGGCGAACCAGGCGGCGACCGGAGCCAGCTCCGGCTTCGCCAGATGGTTTTCCAGCAGACGCCAGACGCGCGGCAGGTGGGACAGATAGGCGCGGCGGCCCTGGACCAGCGCCAGACGAACGAAAATGGCGATGATCCGGGTGTGGCGCGCCGCCGCCAGCACGGCCAGCGCGCGGCGGAACTCCGCCGGATCCAGCGCCGGGAAGGCGGCGAGATAGCGGGCGGTCATCGCGTCCGCCAAAGCGGCGGGAACGTCGCGGCGGGCGTCCTCCAGCAGCGAGGCCAGATCATAGGCGGTCGGGCCAAGCCCGGCCCCCTGAAAGTCGATCAACCCCGCCGCGCGCACGCCCGGGCGCGGCAGCCGCATCAGATTTTCGACGTGATAATCGCGCAACAACAGGGAGCGCGGCCCGGCGCAGACCGGCTCCAGCACCGCGCGCCAGGACGTTGCAAAATCGGAACGATCCTGCGCGCTCAAGGGGCGACCCAGCGCCGCCGGGCAATAGCTGTCGGCGAACAGCAGGGTTTGCTCGATGAAAAGGTCGGCGTCGTAGAGCGGCAGGCCCAGCCTTTCACCCTCCCCCTCCGGCCAGGAGCGATGCAGGGCGATCAGCGCGTCGGTCGCCAGGGCGTAAAGCGGTTCGGCCTCCGCCCCGTCGGCCAGCAAGCGAAGGAATGTTTCGTTTCCAAAATCATCCTGCACCGCCAGACCACGCGCGCAATCCGCCGCGTGGATGACGGGAACCGACAGGCCGATACGGTCCAGGACGCCGCCAATGGCGATGAAAGGAACCAGATCCTCGGCGGGGACCGGGGTGTCGACCAGAATCAGGCTGCGGCCGTCGGGGCGCGTCAACCGCTCGTACCGGCGGGCGGAGGCGTCGCCCGCCAAAGGGACGCGGGCGGCGTCGGCCAAGCCGTGGGCGGCGAGGAAGGCGGCGATCTCGGCGGCGCGCGCGGCGGCCTGGACCGTTGGAGCGTCGCTCATCACAGCGTCCAATCGGCGGCGGCCAGACGCGCGGCCAGCGCGCCATGCCCGCTCAAAGACGCGCGGCGCGCCGTCGGCCCGTCAAAGCTCAAGGCCAGCTCGACCCGGTCGGCGGGCAGCAGCGGCCCCAGCCGATCCGGCCATTCGACCAGCGCCACGGCCTCGGCCCGCGCGTCGTCCCACCCCAGTTCGATCACCTCGTCGGGACCGGACAGGCGGTAAAGGTCGAAATGCCACAGCGGCCCGACGTCGGTGTCGTAGGTCTGCACCAGGGTGAAGGTGGGCGACGGCACTTCGGCGTCCGGCGTGGTGACGCTGCGGATCAACGCGCGGGAAAAGGCGGATTTCCCGGCCCCCAGATCGCCGCGCAGCGCCACCAGATCGCCCGGACGCAGCAACGCGCCAAGGCGCCCGGCCAAACGCTCGGTCGCCGTTTCGTCGGGAAGGGTCAGGGACAGGGTGAAAGCGGAGTCCAGCATGGGCCGGATACTGTGCGAAGCGCCCATCCGCCCGCAAGCCGGAAAGCGGGGAGCGCGACGTCACACGGTCCGATCAGGCCGTCGGCTCAGCCGCCGATCCGGCGGCGCCGGGCCGCCGGGCGGAACTCCGGCCCGCTGTCGGCGGGGGCGGCGTGCGTCACCACCAGACGCGGCGCCTTGTTGAAATTCATCGTAATCATCAGCGTCAGCGCGCCGTTGATGATGTAGAGCATCTTGTCCGACGCCACCGGCAGGGGAATGCGCCGGTTCATGCAATGGGCGACCAGGGCGGCGGCCACCTCCGTTTCCGGCAGGGTCAGGGTTTCCCGCGTTCCGTCGTCATGAACGACGGTCAGAATCGTCTCGACGCCCTCATTGTCTTGATAAACCACCTTGTCCACCGTGCCGGTCGGCAACGGCTCGTTCATCCGGCGGCGGCGGTCAAGAATCGCCTTGACCACCTCTTGTTCGGTGAAGACCAGACAGCGCAGCTCTCTCATTCATGGCCTCCACCAGGACGGGGCCGGATTGCGGCGGCTCCCTCGTCATTCTCCGGCGGGAAACGGCCCCGCGCAACCGACGAATTCCGTCAAATTCCCCCAAACCCGCCCAATCAGGGTTGTCCCCAGGCCGCGCGCGCCAGACGCGACGCCCCTGCGCTGTCGGCGGGGGTTGACCCCGCTGGAAAATCGGACAATGGATGACCGTCGTCTCCCCCTATCCGATGTCAAGGAACTGGCTTTCATGTCGCAGAATGTCCACCGCACCGATGTCGTCATTGTTGGCGCCGGTCCCGTCGGGCTGTTCGCCGTGTTTGAATGCGGCATGTTGAAAATGCGCTGCCATGTGGTGGACGCGCTCGACATGGTCGGCGGCCAATGCACGGCGCTGTACCCGGAAAAGCCGATCTACGACATCCCCGCCCACCCGGCCATCGAGGCCGCCGCCCTGATCGACCGTCTGGCCGAACAGGCCGCGCCCTTCGCCCCCACCTATCATCTGGGCCAACAGGTCGAAAAACTGACCCGCAGCGACGAAGGGCGCTGGCTGGTCGAAACCAACAAGGGCGTGCGGATCGACGCCCAGGCGGTCATCATCGCCGCCGGTTGCGGCGCCTTCGGCCCGAACCGCCCGCCGCTCGACGGGTTGGAGTCGTTTGAAGGAACGTCGGTCTTCTACATGGTGCGCCGCCGCCAGGATTTCGCCGGAAAGCGCGTCGTCATCGCCGGGGGCGGCGATTCGGCGGTCGATTGGGCGCTGTCGCTGGCCGACGTCGCGGAAAAAGTGTCGCTGGTCCACCGCCGCGCCAAATTCCGCGCCGCGCCGGAAAGCGTCGCCCGCCTGGACGCCTTGGTCCGCGAGGGCAAGGTCGAGATGGTGGTCCCCTATCAACTGGCCGGGCTGGAGGGATCCGACGGTCAATTGACCGCCGTGCGCGTCGCCACCCTGGACGGCGTGGAAAAGGCGGTTCCCGCCGACGCCATGCTGGCCTTCTTCGGCCTGTCGATGAATCTGGGGCCGATCGCCGATTGGGGCCTGGATCTGGAGCGCAGCCACATCGCCGTGTCGCTGCCCGGCTGCGCGACCAGCGCGCCCGGCGTCTTCGCCATCGGCGACATCGCCACCTACCCCGGCAAGCTGAAGCTGATCCTGTGCGGCTTCTCCGAAGCGGCCCAGGCCGCCCACGCCATCCACCCGATGGTCCATCCGGGCGAAGCCCTGCATTTTGAATATTCGACGTCCAAGGGCGTGCCGGGCGCCTGAGCGGCGATGGCGTCATCCCAAAGGCATAATTGACCCAAGCACCTGATATTTATATATTTCCCACTCCTCGCACCGAAATTGGCGCATGGAGTGGGAAATTGTTTTATTATAATGATTTAACTGATATTCAGCGCAAACTCTTCGTCGACCTTCGTCAGGTGTACGAGGTGTATCGCCTCTCCCAATCGCAAGCCGAACACTACGCAGGCTCCATGCGTTGGCGGGAGAAAAACGGAACCGACTATCTGTTCCGCAAGATCGGCTCCGCCGAAAAAAGCTTGGGCGTCCGAAGCCCACAAACAGAAAACAGTCACGCGTCGTTCCTGGAGGGGCGCAAAAAGATCAAAGAGCGGTTGGCTGGGCAGACGAAAGCTCTTGATGTCCAAGCCGCCTTGGCGAAAGCGTCCGGTGTAGGTCGTGTTCCACGCATCGTCGCGCAAATCCTTCGCAAGCTTGATGATGCGCAGATTCTTGGGCACATCAGGATCGTGGGTACGAACGCCCTGTTCGCCTATGAAGCCCTCGCCGCCGTCACCGTGGCTGGCGACGCGCTGGCCACAGGAGACATTGATTTGCTGATCGACGCCCGCCGTCGGTTGCGAATCATGATCCCCGACAAGACCGAGCGCTCCGTCGCCGGACTGGCCAAGCGCATCGACCCAAGCTTTGAAATCCTTCCCGGAAATCCGTACCGGATGGCCAACAGCAACGGCTTCATGCTGGATTTGATACGCCCACAACCAAACCCGGCTTGGAAGGAAGAAGCCGGAGCGCAGCTTGCCGACGGCGACCTTGTTCCATCGCCAATCGAAGGCTTGCAATGGCTGGTCAACGCGCCGCGCATCGACGCCCTGGTGGTTGACGTGAATGGATACCCCGCGCCAATCACCGCGCCAGATCCCCGAATCTGGATGGTTCACAAGATGTGGCTGTCCGCGCGCCCGTTGCGGGATCCGGTGAAAGTGCAACGCGACGTCGCTCAAGCCCATCTGATGCGGGAACTCTTGATGGAAAAACTTCCTCAATTCCCGCTGGATGACGTGTTCTTCAACAGCCTGCCCCATCCGCTGCGGGCGGTTTCTTCATCGCTGCGCCCCCCACCGCCGCCCCTCAACGACGAAGACGACGACGTCTTTCCAACACCAAAATGGTGACGGCTTTTTGCCCACAACAAGACAGGCCGCCGGATGGGGGATCCGGCGGCCTGCGTCTTGGCGGCGGCTGCTTGGGGGGCTGGGGATCAGCCGCCGCTCAGGGGGGAAGCGTGGGGTCGGTCTCCTTGGTTGCACGGGGTGATACGGTGGGTTGAGCGCGACTCCTGCGCTTTATTTGACGTCCTGCGGCTTGTCGGCGGGACCGCCATGACGCATGCCATGCCCCATGCCGCCGCCCATGCCGTGGCCACCCATGCCCGGCCCGCCGCGATGGGACAGCAGGCTGTCGGCGGTCTTCTGCTGCTCCGGCGTCAGTTGGGCGTACAGGTCGGTCAGGGCCGGACGAACGCCCTGGAGCTGCTGGAGATGCGTCTGCATCATGGTTTCCATCCGCTCAAGCCGCTGCGGCAGCGCGGTCGGCGTCGGCTGGTCCTTGAACTTGGCGCACAGGTCCTGCGTCGGCTTCAGGCTGGCGCGGGCGGCGTCGGCGAACTTGGTCCAAGCCGGGCGCTGCGCGTCGGTGATCCGCAGCTTCTTTTCGGCGAAGGCCAGCTTGCCCGCCAGATGGGCGTCCTGGTCCTCGCACATCCGGCCGAAGTGACGATCCGGTCCCTGGCCCGGCCCGCCCATGCCCGGCGCGCGGTCGGGCTGGGCGAAGACCGGCAGGGCCAGGCCGAGGCCAGCGATCAGCACGGCGGAGGTCAGAAGGGCGCGTTTCATGGTGGGAACTCCATTGAGAGTGCGAATGGAAAAGCGATGTCGGAGGGAGGGGCGGCGAGAGAAGCCGTGTGAGGCGCCGCGTTCCCGATGACCAGACGATGCGCCCCCGACGTTGCCGAACGATGTCCGCAACCCGGTCATTTGGTAACGCTGTGTAACCGCAGGAGTTCCCGTAACCGAACGTTACACATTTCCCCTTCACCTGCGCCGCGCCCCGCCCGATCATGGTCGGCATGGACCGCATCCCCCATCTTCTGGTCGTCGATGACGACCGCGAAATCCGCTCGCTCGTCGCCCAGTTCCTGACCAAGCACGGCTTCCGTGTCACCGGGGTCAAGGACGGGGCGGAGATGCTGCGCACGCTGGACAGCGCGCGCGTCGATCTGATCGTTCTGGACCTGATGATGCCGGGGGAGGACGGGTTGTCGCTCTGCCGCCGCCTGCGCGGCGCGCCCGCCACCGCGCAAACCCCGGTCATCATGCTGACCGCGATGGGCGAGGAAACCGACCGCATCGTCGGGCTGGAGATGGGGGCCGACGATTATCTGGCCAAACCCTTCAGCCCGCGCGAGCTGCTGGCCCGGATCAAGGCGGTGCTGCGCCGGGCCTCGGCCCCGCCGGTCGCCGGGGGCGGGGCGACCGGCACGGTGATGCGTTTTGAAGGCTGGTCGCTGGACGTCACCAAGCGCGAGCTGCGCTCCGCCGACGGCGTGCTGGTGCAACTGTCCGCCGGGGAATACGACCTGCTCGTCGCCTTCGTCGAACACCCCCAACGGGTGCTGAACCGCGACCAGCTTCTGGATCTGGCGCGCGGACGGTCCGCCGTGCCGTTCGACCGTTCGGTCGATGTCCAGGTCAGCCGCCTGCGCCGCAAGATCGAACCCGACCCGGCGGAACCGACGCTCATCAAGACGGTGCGCGGCGGCGGTTATCTGTTCACCCCGACCGTCAGCGCGGGCGCGTGACCATGACCGCCAAAGCCCTGCGCCGCTTCGCCTTTCCCGACAGCATCGCCGCTCGCATGGCCTTGACCGTCGTGCTGGCCCTGCTGCTGACCCAGGCGGTCAGCGCCCTGATCTATCTGACCGACCGCAGCGAAGGGCCGCCGATCCACGGCCCCGGCGTGCTGATTCAGCGCGTCACCGCGATTGTCCAACTGGTCGAAAGCACGCCGCAGACCGACCGCGACCGTCTGGTCGGGGCGCTCGACGATCCGGTGTTGCGGGTCGAATGGGCGCGCGAACGCCCGCCCGTCCGGCAGGATATGGGCGGCGGGCGGTGGGACGGGCTGCGGCGGCATCTGCGCGAATCGCTGGGGTCGCCCGCCCGCGCCATTCTGGTCGAGGTCGAGCGGCGCCCCGGCCCGAATGGCATGCGCCGCCCCGACGGATCGCCGCCCGGCGACGGCCCGCCCCCCGACCTGCGCCGCCCCTTTGGCCCGCCGCCCTTTCCCGGCGAATCCGACGAACGGCGCTGGGGGCCGCATGTCCGGCTGTCGGTGCAACTGGCCGACGGCTCTTGGCTGAGTTTTTCCGGCGGCGATCCGCTGGACGGGCCGTTCCGCCTGCTGCGCTTCGCCCTGTGGATGGGCGGGGTGGTGGCGGTGATTCTGGCGCTGTCGCTGCTGGCGGCCCGACGCTTCACCGCGCCGCTGGCCGGATTCGCCAGCGCCGCCGAACGGCTGGGCGTGGGCGAGGGGAGCGAGCCGCTGCCCGAAACCGGCCCGCGCGAGCTGCGCGCGGCCACCCGCGCCTTCAACCGGATGCAAGGGCGGCTGGCCCGCTTCGTCGCCGACCGCACGCAAATGCTGGCGGCGATCAGCCATGATCTGCGCACGCCGCTGACCCGCCTGCGCCTGCGCGCCGAGTTGGTGGACGACCCGGAGATGCAGCGCCGGATGCTGGCCGATCTGGACGAGATGGAGGCGATGATCGCCGCCACCATGGCCTTCGCCCGCGACGACGCCAAACGCGAGCCGCGCGGGCGGCTGGATCTGGCCGATCTGCTGCAAAGCCTGTGCGACGACCGCGTCGATTCCGGCCATGACGCCGTCTATGACGGCCCGGCCCACGCGGTGGCGGAGGGTCGCCCGGTGGCGTTGCGCCGCGCCTTCGCCAATCTGATGGACAACGCCATCGCCTATGGCGGCGGCTTCGTCATCCGTCTGACGCTGGAGGACGGCCACGCCCGCGTCGCCATCGAGGACAACGGCCCCGGCATCCCGGCGGACGAGTTCGAGAAGGTCTTCGCCCCCTTTTACCGGCTGGAGCGTTCCCGCTCGCGCGACACCGGCGGGGTTGGGTTGGGGCTGTCCACCGCGCGCACCATCATTCGCGGCCATGGCGGCGACATCGCGCTCGAAAACCGGGCGGAGGGCGGTTTGCGGGTGACGGTGACGCTGCCGCGCTGAGCCTTACTCACCCACGCGCCCCGTTCACCGACGCCCACAGCGGCAGGACGATGCGGACCAGACCGCCGCGCCCGTTGCTGTCGTCCGGCTCCAGCCGCCCGCCATGCAGTTCGGCGACGTTGCGGGCCAGCGACAGGCCAAGCGCCGCCGTGGCCGCCTGCGCGTGGTCCCCTGGCGGAAACGCGGCTCCGCTGACCGACAGCGTCACCCGGTCGTCGGACCGGACGCCGGACAAACGGACGCGTCGATCCGGCGGCGGGTTGCGGATGACCGCGACCACCAGGGTGAACAGCGCCTGTTTCAACCGCTTGCCGTCCCCCTCGATCACCCCCAAGCTGGCCGGAGCGTGGAGTTCCAACCGCAGCCCCGACCGCCGCGCCCATTCCCGCGTCAGATTGGCCACCCCGTCGAGCAGTTCCGCCACATCGACCGCCCCACGCTCCAACGTCGTGATCCCGGCGCCCAGGCTGGTCAACTCGGCGGCGTCGCCGATCAACTCCAACACCCGCCGTCCGGTGGTCAGCACGCCCTGGACGCAGCCCGCCTGCGCGTCGCTCAGCCTTCCCGACTCCGGCGCGGCCAAGGTCTCGGCCAGACCGATGATGGCGGTCAGGGGGGTGCGCAAATGATGCGCGATGTTGGCGATGAACTCGCCCTTCACCTGATCGGCGGCCTCCAACGCGGCGTTGGACGCGCGCAACGCCTGTTCCAGCCGCGCCCCGTCGGTGACGTCCAGATAGCTGTTCAGCACCGCGCCGTCGGGCAGCGGCAGGGTGGAGAACTCCACCACCGAACCGTCGCTGCGCTCCACCCGGCCCGAACGGACGGCGCGTTCCAGCGTCGCGCCGATCAACTCGTCCTTCAGCGCCTCCCAATCCTCATCCGCCGCCCCATCCGGCGCAGAAGTCGCCCCGTCCACCGAAGCCGGGTCACGATCATCCGAGGGCGCCGCGTGCAAAAGCGGGCGCATCCGTTCGGTCACGTCGGCGATGTGCGGTTCCCCCTGCAAATCCTCGTCATGCAAATCCCAGACGCGGGCGAAGGCCGGGTTGAACAGCTTCAAGCGGCCATCGCCGCCAAACACGGCGATGCCCTCGGCCAGATTGTCCAGCGTCTCCCGCTGCACGGCCATCAGGGTGTTGTAGGAGGATTCCAGCGCCAGCGTGTTGGTGACGTCCTCCAGAATGGTGATGAGTCCGCCCAACGGGTGGGGGGCCGCCATGTGGCGCAGCGTCGTGCCGTCGGGCAGATGGAGAAGCTCCTCCACCGGCTCGATCAAATGGGTGTAGCGGGTCAACCGCTCGCGCTTGAAGGTCTGGTAATCGGCGTATTCCGGCAGGCGGCGGCGGCTGCGCAGCTCCTCCAGCACTTCGGCGTTGGTCGGCTCGCCGCGCAGCCACGCTTCCTCCAGATTCCACAGGCGGGCGTAGGCTTGGTTGAAGAATTTCAGACGGGTGTCGGCCCCGAAAATGGCGATGGCGCTGCCCAGCCGTTCCAGCACCTCGGCGTGGGCGGCGAGATGGCGGTTGAGTTCGTCCCGCGCCTCCTCCAACGGCGTCTGGTCCAGGGCGTAGCCGACCAGTTGGACTCCCCCGCCCGCCGCCTCAGGGTGGGAGGCGGGCAGCGGCGCTTCGGTGACGTCCAGCAACCGACGCTCGGCGCCGATGACGATCGGAAAACGCGCCGACTGGGCGAATCCGCCGCCGCGCGCCTGTTCGGCCAGCGCCCGCCCGGCGCCGCCGGGGGCCAGTTCGGTTTGTTCGGCCAGAACGGCGGCGGGGGCGGCGTCCACCGCGCGGGCGTAGGCCCGGTTGCACCAGGACAGATTCAGCGCCCCGTCGCGCAGCCAAACCGGAATCGGCAAGGCGTCAACGGCGGCGCGCAGATCGGCCAGGGCGGTTTCGGCGGCGGCGCGGGCGGCGTCCTGATCCCGCGCCGTCGCGGCGACTGCGGTGACGTCCTCGATCCACACAACGCTCCAAGACGCCGCATCCGCCCCGCCCCGCCGCCCGGTCAGCGCCAACGAACGGCCATCCGCCGTCTGCGCCACGCAACGGAACGGGGTTCCGTCACGGCGCAGCCCCGCCAGCGCGTCGGCCAATTCCGGGGCGTTCAAGGTCTGGGGCAGCGCGTCGGCGTGGTCGATTCCCAACAGGACGCCCGCCTCGACGGACAGGCGCCCCACCCCCGCCGCGTCCCAGGCGCACCAGGGCCAGGGCGCGGCTTCCAGTTGCGCCGCCAGGCGGTCATGATCGGCGGCCAGACGCGCCGCCGCCTCCCGCGCCATGGCGTCTTGTTCGGCGGCGCGCCGCCGGTTCGCCTTGCTCCAGAACCAGCCGACCAAACCCGCCACGTCCGCCATCCCCGCCCGCGTTTCCGAGCGAACGAGACTAGTTCACCCCCCGGACGCGAACAAGGCGGGCGCGCGGATTACGACGGCGGCGGCGCCGGTTGACGCAAGGCGCGGATGGCGTCCTCGACCTCGGGGAAGGCCTGGGTCATGGCCGCCGCGTGAGTCCGCGCGTCGCTCAGCCGTTCTTCGATGACGGCGCGCTCCATCGCGGTGCAATGGATGGCCAAGCGCTTGGCCCCCGCCGTGCGCGCCGCCCCGGCGGCGGAATGGGCGGCGGCGCGGGCGTCTTCCAACTGGCCCGCCGCCAGAGCGGCCAGCGCCTGATCCAGCGTGGGGCGGGTGGTTTCCAGGAAATAATCCATCATGTCGAGCGTCCCGCCATCCAGCGAACCAAAGGTTTCGCGCAGATGGTCAAGATCCAGCACCAACGCGTCTGGCGGAATGGGCGGTGGCTCGACAGTCGGCGATTCCGTGGCGGGCGGCTCCGTGGCGGGCGGCTCTAGGGCGGGCGGCTCCGTCACAGCCGGTTCGGCGGGCGGCGGGGCCGCGACCAGCCAGCGGTTCAGCGCCGACGCCAGTTGCGTCAAGGTGACGGGCTTGGCGAGATAATCGTCCATTCCGGCGGCGACGCAGCGCTCCATTTCACCCGACAGAGCGTTGGCGGTCATCGCCACGATGGGCAAGCGTCGCCCGTCGCCCGCCGCCGCCTCGGCCCGGCGAATGCTGCGCGCCAGTTCATACCCGTCCATGCGCGGCATGTGGCAATCGGTGATGAGCAGCCGGAAGGCCCCGCGCCGCCACGCCCCCAACGCCTCCACCCCATCTTCGGCCAGTTCCGCCTGAAACCCCAGGCGGCGCAGTTGACGCAACACGACCTGCTGGTTGGTCGGATGATCCTCGGCCACCAGGATCACCCCACCGCCCGACAACACGCTGGACGTGGGGTCCGCCGCCATGGCGCCCGAGGGGGCGGACGGCCGCAGAGCCGCCGCCCCGCCCCGCCCGGTCAGCGCCAAAGCCGTCTGAATCAGGGCGGCGCGGTGGACCGGCTGAGCGAGACCGCCGCCCGGCGTCGCCCAACCGTTGGCCGAGGCTGCGGGCATGGACGCGTCGCCAACCAGCAAACGCGGCAGGGAGGGGCCACGGGCGCCGGCCATCGGACCGACGCGGTCGATCAACGACGCCGTCGTCACCAGCAAATCCAAACCCGGCCGGACCAGCCGCCCCGCCGCGTCGGGCGCCGAATCGGCCTCCGCCACCTCCGCGCCGCTGTGGGCCAAATACCGCGCCAGCACGCCGCGTTGAACCGCGTCGGCGTCCACCACCAGAACGGACAGGCCGCGCAACGGCGCGGCCTCCGCCGCCGCCGCCGCCGCCGCCGCCGCCGGGACGGTCGCCAGTTCGACCGTGAACCAGAAGGTTGACCCTCGGCCAGACACCGAATCGACGCCGATCCTTCCCCCCATCATCTCGACCAGACGGGCGCAGATCGCCAGACCAAGGCCAGTGCCGCCAAAGCGTCGGGTGGTGGAGCTGTCGGCCTGGCTGAAGGGTTGAAACAACCGCGCCTGCCCGTCCGGCCCGATGCCGATGCCGCTGTCCTCGACCGCAAAGCGCAGACAAACCCGTGGGGCGCCGTCGTCATCCTCCTTCGCCTCCAACGGGCTGGCGCTCACCCGCAGGATCACGCGGCCATGGTCGGTGAATTTGATGGCGTTTCCGGTCAGGTTGAACAGAATTTGCCGCAGACGGCCCGAGTCGCCGCGCACCATCGGCGGCGTCGACGCGTCAATGTCGCAAATCAGCGCCAACGCCTTTTGATGGGCCTGCGGAGCCAGCAGATCGGCCACCCCCTCCAGCAGCTCCGCCGGTTGGAGATCCTGCTCCTCCAGATCAAGCTTTCCGGCCTCGATCTTCGACAGATCCAGAATGTCGTCGATGATCCGCAGCAGAGAGGTGGCGCTCTCGCGCATCGTCGTGACCAGCGTCCGCTGTTCGGCGTCCAGCGTGGTCAGGGCCGCCAGTTCCAACATCCCCAACACGCCGTTCATCGGCGTGCGGATTTCGTGGCTCATCGTCGCCAGAAATTCGGATTTGGAGCGGGCGGCGACCTCGGCCTGTTCCTTGGCGGCGCGCAGCGCCTCTTCGGCCCGCTTGCGCTCGGTGATGTCGTAGCTCCAGGCCAGCACCGCCGGTTGCCCCTCGAAAGCGGTGCGTTGCAGCGTCTGCAACGCCCAGACGCGGCTGCCGTCGGGCCGGTCCACCGCCACCTCGACGTCGCGGGCGACGACGTCGCCCTCGCCGCCGGGGCCGCCATCGTCCGCAACAGGCTCGGCGGTCGAAGCGGTCCGCCCCGGACGGTGGCGGTGGACGCTGACGCCGGGCATGGCCAAGCTGTTGTGACTGCCGATGAAATCCTCCGGCGCCACCCCGGCCAGTTCGGCGGCGCGCGCGTTGGCGAAGGCGACGCTGCCGTCGCTCCGGCCAATCGACACGCCAACCGGGCTTTGCTCCAGGATCGCCCGCAACCGCCGCTCGCTGTCGCTGAGCGCGCTCTCCCGCGCGCTGATCGCGCCGACGAAATAGGCGAGCGCGCGGGCCATCTCGCCGATCTCGTCATCGCCTTGGACCGGCATGACGACGGCGGCGCCGGACTCATAGGCCATCATCGCCGCCTGAAGCGCCCGCAACCGCCGCACGACGTTGCGGTGGATGTAGAAAAAGATCGCCGCCGCCCCCAAAATCGACAGCGCCGCCATGGCGATGACGGCGCGTTCGCCGTCGCCGATCACCCGCTCAAACTCGGCGGAGCGGCGGGCGATGTCGCGCTCGACCATCAGGAAATAATCGGACACCGTGGCGACCAGCCGATCCGACACCGTCTGATTGTGGGCGGTCGCCCCCTTGATGGCGCGCTGCAAGGCCAACTCGTTAGCCCGCGCGGCGAAGAGGGTGGAGCGGCCAAAGGCGGCGGCGGACAATTCGGCGTGCAGCGCGGCCAGCCGCGTTTTCCGTTCCGCCGACACCCCGTCCAGGGCCGCCCCGGCGCGGTCCAGCGCCCCACGACTGTCGGCGCGCAGACGGTCGAGCCGCGTTTCATGATCGGCCCGCAACGCCGCCAGCAGGATCGTCACCGCCTCGCCCGCCTCGCGGTCCCAGCGGCGGATCGCCTCCACCTCCGCTGGCGAGGCGGCTTGCGCGCTCTCCTCAACCTCCGCCGCGCGCAGACGGGCGGACAGGTCGAGCAGCCCAAGGGCGCGCGCGTTGCTGTCGGCGGTCTGCGCCAATTGGGCGTCAACCTGCGCGTTGAGATTCAGAAGATTGGCGACCAGCTCGTTTTTGCGGCGCTCCAACTCGTTCAGATCGGTCACGCCCTCGCCCTGGCCGCTGGCCAGAAGATGGGCCATCAGCTCTTCCAACAGGACGATCTGGTCGCCCAACCGGGCCATCACCGCTTCGCGCGCCGCCTGATCCTGCACCGCGACCAGGGCCGGGGCGATGGCGGCCACCGTGCCGCTTTGCTGCGCCAATTGCGAGGAGGCGACCAACCCCGGCACCTTGGCCGTGGCGATCTGCTCAAACCCCTGATGAAACCGGGAAAACAAGGATACGGCGACGACGCTGGTCGCGGCGGCGAGGCCGCCGATCACCGTCAACCCCGCCAGAATGCGGAAGGCCACGCTTCGCCGGGGAACCCGCATGCCGTCCCTGCCCCTCCGTCCATCGCCCGGCGATTCGGTCTTGTTGGCATAACACAGCCCGGCCCAGGCGCGCAATTCACCCGCAACGCGCGATTGGGCGCGGAGATCGGCAACCCTTTGGTCTTGGCCCCACGCGCCACACGCCGCCCACACACGTTACCTCAAGGCCGCCGCCTCATGGCATCCTGTCGGCGCCCCCTTGACAGAACGCGCGCGCCACCAACCTCTCAGGCGGTTTGCCGCTTTGACGATCCCAGCCCATCAGGCCCTCGCATGATCCACGCCCTGTCCCTGGCCTTTGGCCAATTGTCCGACCCGCGCACGCGCAAGGTGGTGTGGATCGGCGTGTTCGGCGCCGCCTGCGCCTATGGCCTGCTGAGCGTCGCCGTGTGGTGGGCGCTGTATCACACGCCGCTGACCGGCAACGGTTGGGTCGACGGCGCGCTGGACCTGCTGGGCGGGTTGGTCGTGCTGCTGCTGGCGTGGCTGCTGTTCCCCGCCACCGTCGGCACGGTGTCCAGCCTGTTTCTGGACGAGGTGGTGAACCGGGTCGAGGCCCGGCATTACCCCCATCTGCCGCCGCCCCGCCGGTCGCGCTGGACGGTGGAGTTGGCGACGGCGCTGCGTTTCCTGGCCGTGGTGATCGCCGCCAACCTGCTGGTTCTGCCGCTGTATCTGGCGCTGCCTGGCCTCAACATCTTCATCTTCTACACGCTGAACGGCTATCTGCTGGGGCGGGAGTATTTCGAGATGGTGGCCAACCGGCGGCTGGATTGGCGCGAAACCCGGCTGTTGCGGCGGGCGCGTCCGTTCAAGCCCTTCGCCGCCGGCGTCGTCATCGCCTTTCTTTCGACAATCCCCGTCGTCAATCTGCTGGTTCCCGTGGTCGCCAGCGCCTTCATGGTTCATGTTTTCCAATCCATGACAGGCCCCTTGCGGCGGGTCGGATGACCGTGTTACGCCGCAAGCGGCGCGGTCGCGTCCGGTCCCCGGACGATCCGTCGGCGCGCCGCCCGTCCCGGCCCAGCGTCGCCGTTCTGCCCACCCGCGTTTCCTGATTGGGGATCATCGTTCATGCTGTTCGGACGCAAGACTCCGCCCGCCGCACCCAAACCCGACAGCGCCAGTCCGGCCGCCACCACGGCCCTGGCCCCGGCGGCCAAACCGGACGACGCGGCCACCACCCTGTCGCCGCTGGCCTCGCTGACCGCCATGGCGGACGCCCCGTCCGGCCAGGCCCCGTCCGGTCCGGCGCCCCACGCGGCGCTCGCCGCCGCCGCCCGTCCGGCCTCCTTCGATCCGACGCCTTCCTCCAAGGGAACCGAGATGAACACCAGCAGCCCGAAGCCCCCGACCGCCCCGTCCCTTCCGGGCGCCGGTTACAAGACCGACGTGCCGCGCCGCGTGCTCGACACCCCCGGCGTCAGCCCGCGCCAACCCACCGGCCTTGGCCTGCCCGCCGCGCCGCTGGGCGCCGCCCCCGCCGCGCCGTTGCCCCCCTTGGCCTCGGCTCTGCCGGAACAGCGCCGCCTGACGGTCGGGCGCGACATCTCCCTGTCGGGTGAAATCGGCTCCTGCGACGTGCTGATCGTCGAAGGCACGGTGGAAGCCAAGCTGCGCGAGGGGCGTTCGATCGAGGTCGCCAACGGCGGCCTGTTCAAAGGATCGGTCGAAATTGAGGAGGCCGACATCGGCGGTCGGTTCGAGGGCGACATCGCCGTGCGCGGTCGTCTGATCGTGCGGTCCACCGGACGTATCACCGGCTCGATCAAGTATGGCGAGATCTCGGTCGAGGCCGGCGGCCAACTGTCGGGCGACATCCAGATGTACGCGGCGACGGCCAAGCCGGACGCGTTCTAAGCGTCGTTTCCCGCCTCATTCAACGCGAAAGCCCGGCGCGAACAATCCGCGCCGGGCTTTCGCGCGTCTGGCGCGGCTTCTCCGTCCTGTTCAGGCGATGATCTTGTCCTTGAAGCCGCAGAGATCGGCGACCGAACAGACCGGGCAATCGGGCTTGCGCGCCTTGCAGACATAGCGCCCGTGCAAAATCAGCCAGTGGTGAGCGTGCCGCCGATAGAGCTTCGGCACGACCTTCAACAGCTTGGCCTCCACCGCGTCCGGCGTTTTGCCGGGCGCAAGCCCGGTGCGGTTGCCGATGCGGAAGATGTGCGTGTCCACCGCGATGGTTTCCTCGCCGAACGCCACGTTCAGCACGACGTTCGCGGTCTTCCGACCGACGCCGGGAAGCTCCTCCAGCGCGGCGCGGTCGCGCGGAACCTCCCCGCCATGCCGCTCAATCAGCAATTCCGACAGGCGGATGACGTTCTTGGCCTTGGTGTTGAACAGGCCGATGGTCTTGATGAAGCCGCGCAAGCGCTCCTCCCCCAGATCGACCATCGCCTGGGGCGTGTCGACCTGCGCGAACAAGGGGCCGGTGGCTTTGTTCACTCCAATGTCGGTCGCCTGCGCCGACAGCACGACGGCGACCAGCAGCGTGTAAGGGTTGACGTACTCCAGCTCGCTCCGGGGTTCCGGGTTGGCGGCGGACAGGCGACGGAAGAATTCCTGAACGGCGGCGGGTTTCATGGGGACAGGATAACCGCAATCCCCCCGACCGGGCCAGCGCCGCTTGCGCGCGGACTCGCAGGCATCAACGCAGAACGCCAATCATGTCAAAACTCGTCGCATTTTGAGAGCCTCTTTTGCAAATTGGAAATTGAGATGCAATATAGGAATGAGTTCGCCGCATTTCTTTAACAATTCAGCCTTTCAATGTTTATTAGAATTTGATATTCACAAAGAAGAAGCGCATCCTTCATTGATCGTGCTCGGTGTAACAAGGGCGCCGCCGAAACAGTCGGCGGCGAAGCGGTCCAATCGGAACCAAGCGCATCAAAGGTTCTGGTGACGAGGTGGAGAGATCATGACGGGTTCCTATGCCGTGACCCCAACCAAATGGGGCTTGCATGTTCGCATGCAGGGCGAACTGTCGATGGCGCAGCGCGACGCCGCCATCGCTAAGATCCGGGAGTGTTTTCTGAGCCTGCGTGGCCGTAGCTGGACCAGCCTGATTGAATTCGACCATTTCCAAGCCGAAAATTTCCGGCCTGAGCGGGTCGTGGAGCTGGTCCGTCTGGCCCAATCCTGCGGGCATTTGCGCAGCGCCATCGTGCTGACCGATTGGCAATGGGCCTCCATCATGGCCGACACCATGATCGCCGCCGGGGCTGACGATCAGGTCCGCATCTTCGTCCTGCCCGATTGGGCCAACGAGGGCTGCGAAATCGCCATGCCCTGGGTGCTGCACGGCGGCGTCGTTCCCCTGGTGTCCGAAGCGGCCTGACGGTCAATCGAGCGGGCCTCCGCAGGGTTTCCGAACTCCGCCCACAGAAAACCTGCTGAGCCGGATCTTCGCCGTTCTCCCGCCTGGCCTTCTCCGATACTCTGGTCCAATGCCCAGCGACGGATCCACAGGCGGCGCGTCCCGTGTGTTTTTCGACGCCATCCTCCACCCGCACCGCAGTTCGGGGCGCGGCGGCGTTCGCGTCCTGATGGGCGTCGTCATCGCCCTCAATCTGTTGATCGCCGGGGTGTTTTGGGCGGTTGGCGCGTGGCCGGTCGCACCCTTTTGCGGTTTGGACGTTCTGCTGCTGTGGCTGGCCTTCCGCGTCAACGCCCGCGCCGCCCGACGCTATGAACAAATTCGCCTGACCGACGCCGATCTGACCGTGCGGCGGGTGGACGAACGGGCGCGGGAACGGCTGACGCGCTTTCATCCTTACTGGCTGCGCGTCCGCCACGACGACCAATCCGCGCACGGCCCGCAGGTCACGCTCTCGTCGCACGGGCGATCGGTGGGCGTCGGCTCCTTCCTGTCGCCGGAGGAACGCGCGGCCTTCGCCGTGGCGCTGGATGACGCGCTGCGGGCGTGGCGCCGCCCGCCCTGCCCGCCCGCGCCCGCCGGATGAGCGTGTGACGCCCGCCCTGGACTCCGCGCGACGCGGCAGCCTGTTGGCCGACGCGCTGACCATCCTGCAACAACGCGGGGCGGACGACGCGGCGCTCGACCGGCTGGCCGACTCGGCGGGGCTTGCTCCCGAGGCGTTGCGACGCCTGTTCACCCACTGGGCCGGGGTTGAGCCGGAGCGCTTCGTCGCCTTTCTGGCCCCCGACCACATCGCCCGGCAATTGACCACCCCCGCGCCGGACGCCCCCGACGCGCCGGTGGTGGAGACGCTTTCCCCCGCCGACGCCAAGACGCTGGGGCAGCGGCTGGTCATCCGCTGGGGGTGGCACGACAGCCCCTTTGGCCGCGCCCTGCTGGCGACGAGCGAGCGCGGCCTGTGCTGGCTGGGCTTCGCCACGGCGGAGGATGGCCGCGACGGCTTGGCGGAGTTGGCGGCCTTCTGGCCCGACGCCCGACGCATCGCCGACGACACGGCCACCCGCCCGTTGGCGGAGCGGGTGTTCGGTCTCAGCCCGCTGCCGGAGGAGGGAGCGCTCCCGCCCCCTCCCCACCCCTCCCCCGCTGCGCGGGAGAGGGAGACAGGATCCTTGGCGACGCGCGAAAACCGTTCCCTCTCCCGCGCCAGCGGGGGAGGGTTAGGGAGGGGGAAAAACGCGGTCCAAAGCGCCGACGAACCGATCCGCCTGTTGCTGAAGGGAACCGATTTTCAGATCGCGGTGTGGCGGGCGCTGACGCGCATCCCCTGCGGGGCGGTGGCGTCCTACGAGTCGCTCGCCCAAGCGGTCGGCGCCCCGGCGGCGCTGCGGGCGGTGGGGGCGGCGGGCGGGCGAAACCCGCTGTGCCTGCTGGTGCCCTGCCACCGGGCGATTCAGAAATCGGGAATCATCCACCGCTACCGCTACGGCGTTCCCCGCAAACGCGCCCTGCTGGCCTGGGAGCAGGGGAAACGGGAACGGGCGGCGGCGATGACCGAACCGCCGCCGCCCTACTGGATGCACACATCTTCGGTTTAGGCAACTCATTGGAAGAAAAAGAACTTT